>JAWOGI010000103.1:0-2869 GCA_046496975.1 Desulfobacteraceae bacterium
GCGGTTTCATAAGCAACCGTCACCATAGCCTTCCCGCTGGCTGCGTTGGCTTCGCTTAGTTGTTGTCAGAGGTCCAAATCATTGCAAATTTAATATCACAGGCGGATAATCTCTTCAAGCTCCTTTTTCCCGATCCCGTCTTTTTTTCTTGACACGGTGCGATCTAAAAAATACAATGCACAATTTAACAAGTTATAGATATCGATTTTTCATACATAAGGACTTTTGCAATGACAAACCAGAGCGGCTCGCAAATATCGACCAACACCACCAAGGCGAAAACTGCAGACGAGTATATAGCAAAACTGCGGAGCCAGATCTCTGCAAACACCGAGTGCGGGGCAACCCATTACAATCTTGCCGTGGCTCTCATGGGAAAACAGGAGTACGATGAGGCGGAAAAAGTCCTGCATGACGCGGTGGACTGCAGCCCCACCCTTGCCGAAGCCTATGTGCTTCTCGGTGGTTTGTGTCTCCAGAGAAACGACCTTGAAGGGTGCCTCCGCTACAACCAGTACGCTGTGAAGGCCAGGGCGGGGTTTGCCGAGGGGTACAGCAATATCGGTTTTCTTCTGCTCCAGCAGTGCACAGGAGAGGACAAAAAAGCCGATGAGGATCGTGTGGATCAGGCCATCAAAAACCTCAAAAAAGCCATTATCCACAATTCGCAGTTTGTCCAGGCCTTTACTACCCTTGGCAACGCCTATTTCATGAAAGGGCTCATCGATGAGAGCATCGAAGCCAACCTCGAGGCGATAAAGATCCAGCCGGATTTTCCCGTTGCCTACAGCAACCTTGCCGTGGCATGTCTGGAAAAAGAGGAGTACGCCAGGGCCGTTGAGTATTGCGACAAGGCCGAAGCCCTTGGCTATGAAGCTCCTGAAGGGCTCAAAGGGGAGCTGGCCCGGTACCGGTAGGCTGTTTTTGGCAGAAATAACAGCAAAAATAGCCTTGAGATCCCCGGTGGACAATCAGAATTGCTGTAAAAATGCGCTTTTTTATTGACAAGGCTGGATAGAAGACTTATACAAGCAGTGATGCCCCTCGGCAGTAATCAGGGGACAGGGCTTGGTACTTGTGATGGTCTGACCAGGCCATCTTGTTAGCAGATAACATAAGAAGCATGATTGTTGAATGAAAAAATTTTTTTTCATCAAGTAAATGTAATTTAATTATTAATGGAGGTAAGTAAATGGCAAAACATGAAACTCCCTTACTGGATCAGCTGGAGTCTGGACCATGGCCGAGTTTTGTTTCTGACCTGAAGCAGCAGGCAGAAGTCAGAGCTAAAAATGAAGCGGGTGTTGAATTCCAGATCCCCCAGGATTGCGTGGATGACCTGCTGGGAGTCCTGGAACTCTCTTTCAAGCACGGCAGAACCCACTGGAAACACGGCGGCATCGTCGGTGTTTTCGGCTACGGCGGCGGTGTTATCGGCCGTTACTGCGATCAGCCAACCATGTTCCCCGGTGTAGAGCACTTTCATACCATGCGGGTCGCCCAGCCGGCGGGCAAGTACTACACCACAAGCTATTTAAGGGACATTACAAAGCTCTGGGACTTCAGGGGCAGTGGCATTACCAATATGCACGGCGCCACCGGTGACATCATCTTCCTTGGCACCACAACCCCCCAGCTCGAAGAGATCTTCTGGACACTGACCCATGACCTGAATCAGGACCTCGGCGGATCGGGCTCCAACCTGAGAACCCCTGCCGACTGTCTCGGTTCCTCCCGATGTGAGTATGCCTGCTATGACTCCCAGGCCCTGTGTCACTTCCTCACCAACGAATACCAGGACGAGCTCCACCGCCCGGCTTTTCCCTACAAGTTCAAATTCAAGTTTGACGCCTGCCCCAACGGCTGTGTCGCCTCCATCGCCCGTTCCGACATGTCGTTCATCGGAACATGGAAAGACGACATCCAGGTGGATCAGGATGCCGTGAACAAGTATGCTGAAAACGATGCTGCCTATCCGTCCAACGGCGGTTCCCACCGTGGAAGCAAGGACTGGGGTCCCTTTGACATCCAGAAAGAGGTCATCGATCTCTGCCCCACCGGCTGCATGAAGTTTGAGAACAAAAAGCTCTCCATTGACAATGCCAACTGCACCCGCTGCATGCACTGCATCAATGTCATGCCCCGTGCCCTGAAACCGGGCAAAGAGAAAGGCTGCTCCATCCTCGTCGGAGCCAAGGCTCCCATCCTTGACGGCGCCCAGATGGGTTCACTCCTGGTTCCCTTTGTCGAAGTCAATCCTGATAACGACTACGAAGCCATCACCGAAGTGATTGAGAGTGTATGGGACTGGTGGATGGAAGAGGGCAAGAACCGCGAAAGACTCGGCGAGCTGATCATGCGTCAGGGCTTCCAGAAGCTTCTGGAAGTGACCGGCATCGAAGCCCAGCCCCAGCATGTACAGTATCCCAGAACCAACCCGTACATTTTCTGGAAAGAGGATGAAGTCCCCGGCGGTTGGGAACGTGACGTTGAAGAATACAGAAAACACCACCATAGATAGGATATAAGGAGAATACACATGGCATTTATATCATCTGGTTATAACCCAGACAAACCGATGGAAAACAGAATTACCGACATCGGTCCAAGAAAATATGATGAATTTTATCCTTCTGTGATTGCAAAGAACAAGGGTAAATGGTCCCACCACGAGATCCTCGAGCCCGGCGTACTGGTTCATGTTGCAGAATCGGGAGACGAGGTCTATACGGTCAGGGTCGGCGGCTGCCGCCTGATGAGCACCAGCCACATCGAAGAGATCTGCCAGATTGCCGACAAGCACTGTGACGGACATCTTCGGTTCACAACTCGAAACAACATCGAGTTCATGGTTGACGCCAAGGACAAG
>JAWOGI010000133.1:0-12087 GCA_046496975.1 Desulfobacteraceae bacterium
CTTACAGATTGCCGCTTTTTCCTCCGACACCCGGGAAGGGCTCAAAGAGAAACTGCTGGCCTTCAAAACCGCTGTTACCCCCCCAGCAAATGCCGATGCAAGGGAAAAGGCCCAATTGACGGCGTGGCATTCCACCCTCTCCCGGAAGGCGTTTTCCCAAACCGATTCAATGCGGTTTCTCTTGTTAATAGAAGAAGACGTTGATCTTCCGGCCAGAATTGAAGAGGGAATCTTTCTTTTGGACTCCCGGCGGGAAACTTTTTGGAGCCGTTCGGGGTTCTTTTTCGGCCAGGGCGGCACACCGGGAAAGCTGGGGTTTCTCTTTCCCGGCCAGGGCAGCCAGTACCCGGGCATGGGATCAGAGATGGCCGCTATGTTTCCCGAGGCCATGGAGGCCATGGTCCAGGCGGACAAACACTTTATCCAGGAAAATACCGGCAGAGAAACCCCCTCCCTGAACGGGTCTGTTTTTCCCCTGCCCGGCTACCTTACGGAAAAAAAGGCCGCTGAAGAGCAGCTTCGAAGCACGGACATTGCCCAGCCTGCCATTGGAGCCGTCTCCCTGGCCATGACAGCGGTGCTGAAACGCTTTGGGGTTCACCCCCATGCCGTCTGCGGCCACAGCTTCGGGGAATTGTCCGCCCTGCACCTAGCGGGCAGGCTGGACCGGGCCGATTTCCTCGCCCTCGGGGCTGCCCGGGGCAGGTACATGGCAGAAGCGCCCGAAACCGTTGGTGAGGCAGGGGCCATGCTGGCCGTGAGGGCCCCCCTGGAAACCATTGAGACTTTCATCGCCTCTGAAAACCTGGACCTGGTGCTGGCCAACCGCAACAGCCATGACCAGGGGGTCGTCTCGGGAAGCAGCCGCGAGATCGACAGGGCAGCCCAACTCTGCCGGCAAAAAAAGATCCGGGCCATCAAGCTGCCGGTGGCAGCGGCCTTTCACACACCCTTCGTGGAAAAAGCCGCCCTGCCCTTTGAGGAGCGGCTCAAGCCGGTCCGGTTCAAAGAAGGCAGATGCCTGCTCTTTTCCAACACCACGGGACGGGAATACCCGGAACCGGAAGAGGAAGCAAAGGCCCTGCTTGCCAGCCAGATCTTAAACCCTGTCCATTTTGTTGAAAACATTGAAACGATGTTTGAAAACAGTGTCACCACACTGGTGGAGGTGGGCCCGAAAACTGTCCTTACCGGGCTTGCCGCATCGATTTTAAAAGACCAGGATGTCACCGCCCTGGCCCTTGACGCCTCCTCGGGCAGAGGCCCCTTTGTACAGGACCTTGCCTCGGTCTTGTGCACCCTGGCATCCAAAGGCTTTTCCGTGGATTTAACCCAATGGGAAGAGCCGGGAAAAGAGCCAGTAAAAAAAGTGATGCGTATTCCCATCACCGGGGCCAACGTAAAACCGAAAAACAGCTGTGATCTGCCTCCATCCCCTCCCGCCGACACCACAACAGAAGCGGCGACGGCTCCCTGCACTTCCCGGCCGGAGACCAGAACCGGAAACGACAGCCCCTGGTCCCAGACCGGCAAAATTTCCTCCCCACACAGCAAAGCCTCTTCCTTCCCGGCAGCCAATGAAGATAAAACCGGTGATCCAAAATCAACCCCCCTCAACCAGCCAGACTCCATAAAAGGTGACCCAGTGAAACCCACGGAACAGACCCCGGCCGATCCTTCCATGCTCTTTAATGCCATGAACATGGTCAACAGAGGACTTGAATCCATGGCATCCCTCCAGGCACAGACGGCCAAAGCCCATGAAAAGTTCCTGGACACCCAGGCCGCTGCCGGGCGAACCCTGGAAAACATGATGGCCGAGACAAGGGCCCTTGCCGACCGTATGACAACTCCCAATGCCGCCCAGAACCTGTCCCGGAACACTGCCGGCCCGGCCCGGCGGCAGCAGGCGGCGGACCTGTTTGACCACCAGAGCGCTGCCGTTCATCCCCCTGCTCCTGCAGCAGAAACAGACGTCCATGCCGGAGACACAGGCCGGGGCAACTCAGCGGAAAGAGGAAGCCCTGACATCGGGGGATCATCCGCTCTTTCAGAGAACCACCGTGATGCCAGCCATGGGGAACAACAGGTTGTTTCCGCTCCTGCCGGCGGTCAGGGCAGCCGGAAACCAAAAAACCATGACCGCCCCCTGACAGAAACGCCTTCAGCTGCCGCCGCCGCTGTTTCTTCTGAAGGGCGGACCTTCCAGGAGATGATTTTCCAAACGGTGAGCGACCTCACCGGCTTTCCTATGGAGATGCTTGAGCCCCACATGGAGATGGAGTCAGACCTTGGCATCGACTCCATCAAACGGGTGGAAATCGTGGCAAAACTCGAGCAAAAGCTCCCCGATGCCGGCAGCCTCACCCCGGAGAGCATGGGAGAGTTAAAAACCCTCGGGGACATTGCCGACCTTTTGGAAACCCGGGAAGGCGAAGCAGCGCAAGCGCCCCGCCCAGGCAGGCCGGAAAGCGATGCGGCAGAGCCCCCACCGGCAACCACGGCAGTTCCGGCGCCATCAAAACCAGCCGCCCTCCCTGGTGCCGCCATGGAGATCCTTGTCAAGACGGTGAGCGACCTCACCGGCTTTCCCATGGAGATGCTTGAACCCGACATGGAAATAGAATCAGACCTTGGTATCGACTCCATCAAACGGGTGGAAATCGTGGCAAAACTCGAGCAAAAGCTCCCCGATGCCGCAGCCCTGACACCGGAAAAGATGGGCAGTTTGAAAACCCTCGGGGATATCTGTTTTGCCCTGGACAAGATCTCTCCTGCTCCCGCCCATCCGGCGGATTCCTTTCCCCGGCGACCCCATGATGCCGGTGGGGGTGCACCTGTTACACCGGAAAAAGAAAAGGAGAAAGAGACGGAGAAAGAGGTGGTTCGCCAGACCATTCACCTGAAAAAAAAATCCATTGAGCAGGTAAGGTTTCACAACGGCGCCAGGATCACCATCGCCGCTGACAAATGCGTCTATATCACCCGGGACGGGGCCGGTTGTGCAGAAGCGTTTCAAAGGGCCTTTGAAACCAGGGGAATCAAGGCAAAACTCATCGAAATAACCCGAAAAGATCTTCCCCCTGACGATGCCGCCGGGCTGATCATAGTTTCCAACGCCCTTGCCCCCGGGGAAAAACAGACCGGTGCCGACGGGGAGGCAGAGTTCCTCAAATCGGCCTTTTTCCTGGCAAAAGCCTTTGCCCCGGCTCTCATGGCATCCGGCGCCGCCCAGGGGGCATTGTTTGCCACGGTGTCGTTTCTCGGGGGAGATTTTGGTTTTGAAACCCCGATCACATCCGACCCTCTCCAGGGAGGGCTTGCCGGGCTTGCCAAGACAGCCGACCAGGAGTGGGACCATGTGCTGTGCAAAGGCATTGACCTGCCCTGCTTTCTTTCAGCCTGCCTTGCAACCTGCGACACCATTGTTCCCCTTTTCATGACCCGGGGCAGTGTCGAGATGGGCATCTCCAACGATCTTGCCGTCTTTCCCCGGCTGGTTCCACAGCCTGTAACCGTTGAAAGCGGCAGCAGCAAGGCCCTTGGCCCGGAGGATATCGTCCTGGTCACCGGAGGGGCAAAGGGGGTAACGGCACGGTGCGCCTTGGCCATGGCAGAACGGTACGCCTGCAGGCTGATTCTTGTTGGCCGGTCAGAGGCCCCCTTCAGCGAGCCTGCATGGGCCCAAGAACTTGCCAGTGAGGCGGAGATCAAGAAGGGCCTCCTTGCCAATGAATTCGCCACGGCCCGACCAACTCCTGGAGAGCTTCAAAAAGCGTACCAGCGTATCATTTCCAACCGTGACATCACGGCCAACCTTCAACGGATCACAAAGGCAGGGGCGAAGGCTGCCTACTACTCCGCAGACATCAGAAACCAGGCAGAGATCAATGATCTTGTGGGTGAAGTGAAAAAAACCTTTGGCACCATCACCGCAGTGGTCCACGGTGCCGGCACCCTTGAGGACCGGCTGATCTGTGACAAGAGCCAAGAGCAGTTCTCCCGGGTGTTTGACACAAAGGTCAAGGGCCTTGCAAACCTGATCCGGGCAACAGCAGGGGAGCCGCTGAAATACCTGGTGCTCTTCTCCTCGGTGGCGGCCAGGACGGGCAACAAAGGCCAGGGAGATTATGCCATGGCCAATGAGGTTCTGAACAAGATCGCCCAGAAAAAGGCAGTGGAAAACCCGGCCTGCCGGTTCATCTCCGTCAACTGGGGGCCCTGGGAGGGAGGCATGGTCACCCCGTCCCTGCAGCAGGCGTTTCTCAACCGGGGCATTGACCTGATTCCCCTGAAACAGGGAGCAGAACGGCTGATTGCCGAGATGGAACAAAATGCCGGCAGTGCCGTTGAAATGGTCATCGGTGCCCACATCACCCCGGAAAAAGGGGTCAAGCCCCATATCCACGGAAAACAGCCCCAATCCCGGAAAGATCTTTTCTCTCCGGCGTTTCAACAGAAGGTGGGGGGCGACAGCTACCCGGTTCTCAAGGACCATTGCATCGACCACGAGCCGGTGGTGCCCTTTGCCCTTTTCGTGGAATGGTTTGCCCACGCCGCAGAGTACACCAATCCCGGGCTGGCCTTTGCCGGTCTTGACCGGATGCGGCTCTTGAAAGGAATCAAGCCGGGAAAGAAAAGTGTTGAGACCGATATCCAGACGGGCCGGTGCAAGCCCTGCGGAACGCGGTTTGAAACAGATCTCCGGGCAGTATCCTTCCAGCATGGGCAGGAGCAGATCCACGCCAGTGCCGTGGGAATCCTCAAGGAGAAGCTTCCAGCGCCCCCTGTTCACAGTGCCTCCCATCCCACGGCTTTGGCCCCCTTTTCCCTGTCAGTTGACCAGGCCTACGACAGGATTCTCTTCCACGGCGAGAAACTCAGGGCGATCAAATCCATCACGGGCTGCTGTGAACAGGGAATCGAGGTGATTGCCTCGAAGGCTTCCTCCCCGGAAGAGTGGATCGCCGCTCCCTTTAAGAAACAGTGGACCGGGGATCCCCTGCTCCTGGACGCAGCCTTCCAGGCGGCCATCCTCTGGTGCCATGAAACAACGAAAGAGGTGTGTCTGCCCTCTTACCTGGCCAATTTCCGGATTTACGCCTCGTTTCCACAGTGCCGAACCGATGTGCGGATCATTCTCACCGTCAACGAAAAGAGCCGGTACGGGCTAAAGGGCTATTTTACCTTTCTCGACGGCAACGGGGTGGTCATTGCCGGGATCACCGGTTTTGAGGCCACAATTGATCCCCTTCTCCTGGAAAGATTCAAACCTTCGGAAAAAACCGCCCCGGCTGAAGCAGAAGAAGCTGCTTTCCCCTGCAACCCCAACGACCAGAAGCCTGGCGAACCTCTGTTCACACGGGAGCAGATCCTCGCCTTTGCCCAGGGCAACCCCTCCGAGGCCTTTGGAAAAAAATACCGGATCTTTGACCAGGAGCGCAAGATTGCCCGGCTGCCAAGGCCCCCCTATTTTTTCATGGACCGGGTGGTAAAAACCGAGCCGGTCCAGTGGAAAATGGAGCCGGGGGGATGGATAGAGGCCGAATTCGATCTCCCCGAAGAGGGCTGGTACTTCACGGCAGACCGGTCAGATTTTGTTCCCTTCAGCATTGTTCTCGAAATCGCCCTGCAGCCCTGCGGCTGGCTCGCCGCCTATGCCGGGTCTGCCCTGAACAGCGACGAAAGGCTCTTTTTCAGAAATCTCGGGGGAGAGGCAGAACTGGTAAAGCCCGTCCACAGGAAGATGGGAACCATTACCATGGGGGCCTGCATGACCAATGTTTCCAAGGCCGGGGGCTTGATTATCCAGGATTTTGCCATGGAGGTGCGAAAGAAAGGGGAGATGCTCTACAAAGGCAGCACCAATTTCGGTTTTTTCACCCAACAGGCCCTTGCCAACCAGACCGGCATCAAAAACAGTTTCCTTGACTACTCTCCGTCAAAGGAAGAGTGCCAGGCCTTTCAGAGGGTGACGTTCAGAAACGAAGCCCCCCTTGACCCGGAAGACCAAAACAGCGATGGTGACAGCGGCATGCCGTCAAAGGCACTGCGCATGATCGACACCATTGACCTTTTTCTCCCCAAAGGGGGATTCTACCAAAAAGGATACATCAAGGCCGGGAAAACCGTTGATCCCGACGAGTGGTTCTTCAAGGCCCACTTCTACCAGGATCCTGTCTGCCCGGGTTCCCTGGGCCTGGAATCCTTTCTCCAGACCATCCGGTTCTTTGCCTTGCAAACCCTCGATGCGGCTCCCGGCTCCTTTCAGGTGCAGCTGGCCGCCACTCCCCACAAATGGAGCTACCGGGGTCAGATCACCCCGGCCGGCGGAAAAATCGAAATCCAGACCCATATCAAGGAGGTCTCCACGGGCAGGACTCCCGTGATCACTGCCGACGGAATTCTCTCGGTAAACGGGCTTGTGATCTACCACATGGAAGATTTTGCTGTTCAGCTGATGCCGGTTTGTATGAGAAAGCCATCAGCCTTCAGTAATCAGTAAATCCCTGCTGGTTACTGACGGCTTATGGCTTTCATGCTTTGTTGTGTCCGCAAGGACACGGGGGGTTTTATATGAAACAACCGAGTCAGAGCCCCCAGTGGATTTGCCCCGGCTGGAACTTGAGAACCAAAGGAAAAAATTCCTCCGACGTTCTCGTGGAGGCCGGGGCAATCCGCTGGGGGCGGCGCAACACTGTTAACCCAAATATGACAGGGGGGTTGCTTTTTTACACGACCGTGGTAGATTGGATCAACAGACCCTTTCCCTGGGCGCTGCATAACCCCGCATCGTTCAGCTTTGGGGGTAGTGAAGATCCTTTCGTAAAGGCGAGCCATCATGAACAGGCCAATGGATACAATCCTCTGTGCCGTGGATCTGTCAGAATATTCCGTCCATGTGATCTCCTGGGGCAGAGCCCTTGCAAGGCATTTCAATGCCCTGCTTATCATCTTCCATGCCGTTTCGCCCGCAAGGGAACGGATGGACCGTTGCAGGCCGCCGGAGATGGCTGAACGCCTTTCAACGGCGGAAAATCAAATCAGAGAGCTCATGCACAAGGCAGGCTGCCCCTGGCAGCTGCGAATTGTTCCAGGAGACCCTGTCGTAGAGATGGCCGGGATTGCCGAAGAAAAGGGAATCAACCTTGCCATTGCCGCCAGCCATGGGTTTTCAGGGTTCAAGAGGGCCTTTGTCGGCTCTGTTGTTGAAAGGATGGTGCGCACCTCTTCTATCCCCTTTCTTGTTCTGCGATGGCGAAAAAAACCGAAAAAAGATGCCGGCGTTGACGGATTTAAAAATATTGTCGCTGCATGTGAGAGTCCCCCCTGTTTCACAGCAGAATATGCCGTATTTTTAGCCCGCAAACTCGGGGCGGAACTCGACCTTGTCCACTGCCTCTCCTCTCCGGCAGCAGCAGAAACCAACAAGATGTGCCACAACTACTGCACCATGCAGAGAGAGCTTGAAACCCGTGCCCGGGAAGAGCTCCTGGCATCCCTGTTCAGAGAAGGTGAAGAGATGCCGGAAAATATCACCGGTACAATCCTCCGGGGAACGCCCCGGGAACAGGTTTTGGATTTTGCCCTGGCAGGAAAATGTGATCTTGTGGTGGTTGGCGTGAAACCAAGGACAATTATGGGAAAACTCTTGACCGGTTCCACCACGGAAACCATGATACGAAAGTCCCACTGCCACGTTCTTGTGGTGCCGGAAACCAAGGGCTGCCCTTTCAGCATCAGGAGGCTCTCTGCACGGAAGCCAACGGGGATTGTCATTGACCGTCGGTTTTGCGACCATGGAACCCCCCATGGCCACCCCGAATCCCCGGAACGACTGCAGGCCATTCACCAGCTTGTCCATGCCCTTCGAGCCGACCTTTCCCTGAAGATCATCCCTCCCATTCCAGCCTCTGAAGCGGAGATCCTCCTTGTTCACTCCCCCCGCTACCTTGAACAGGCAGCAGCGACCCAATTCAGGCAGGAGAGCTGGCTGGCTTCCGATACAATGGCATCCGAAAAGAGCTATCAAACGGCTCTCCTGGCCTGCGGAGCCGTAATAACAGGCATAAACCAGCTGGTCAGCGGAAAGATTGAAAACGGCTTTGCCTTTGTCCGCCCCCCGGGCCACCATGCTGAACAGGGTCGTGCCATGGGGTTCTGCATCTTCAACAATGTTGCCGTCGGAGCCATGTATGCACGAAAAGTCCTCGGCCTGTCACGGATTCTCATTGTGGACTTTGATGTCCACCACGGGAATGGGACTTATCACATCTTTGAACGGGATGCTTCGGTTCTTTTTTTTTCAACCCACCAATACCCCCTTTTTCCCGGTACCGGCCTGTTTACCGAGACAGGTACCGGCGGCGGAGAAGGGTTTTCCGTCAACATTCCCCTGCCCAAAGGATGCGGGGACGGGGAATTCACATCAATTTTCATGGAGATCCTCACCCCCATTGCCCGGAGATTCAATCCCGATCTCATCCTCGTTTCAGCAGGCTTTGATATCCACCGGTCAGATCCCCTTGGAAAAATGAAAGTAACATCAAGGGGATTTGCCGCCATTACCGCATCCATCATGGCCATCGCCCGGGACAATGATGCAAAACTTCTCTTTGTGCTGGAGGGGGGATACCATTTAAAAACCCTTAAAAGAAGTGTTGAGGCGGTATTAAAAGAACTTTCCGGACAAACAGAATCAAACTGCCCTGATGTGGCGGCAAATGCCCATGGCAAAATAACAAGAGAGGTGATTCGCCGTTGCTGCCACGTCCACAGGGAATTTTGGGGAGACATTAAAAAATTATGCTGAACAAAATCAAAATAATGGAAGCCTCCATAAAAAAATGGGACAAAATAATTGCCGGCAAACGCAGTGACTCGGGGGTTGTTGACTGCCCCCCCTGCAGGATTTACTATATGATGGCCTGCATCGGGTGTCCCATTGCCCGGTATACCGGCAAGAAATTCTGCAGGGGAACCCCCTATGTTCCCTGGCACCGGCACCAGATCCAGGCCCATGACAAGCTGCTGAAAAAGGTCTATTGTGATGAGTGCCTGAAACTTGCCAACGATATGCGCGATTTCATGGTGGAAATAAGAGATGCCCTGGCAGAGGAGCAGTCCGGTACCGCAGATCCATCAAAAACCAGAGGCGATGACTGATTTTTCCTGGATAACCGGTGTGGCTCCGGTGGAACTGCTGATCCAGGTGACCGGCCTGCTCTTCTATTTCAGAACCAGGGGCCGTACCCTGGCCGAAGCCCTGGCCACTGCCCTTGTAACAACCCTGCTGCTCACCTCGCTGCTCCAGCAGACAACCTGGCTGCTCTCTTTGCCCGCTCTTTTTCCACTCCCCGAAGCAGCTGCGCTGGGCTGCCTGCTCCTTGCCTTTCAAAATCGGCAAGAAACGAAAAAAATCTGCCGGGATCTGAAAAATTTTCTCACAAAGCGCCACCCGGTCATCCTGACGCTCCTTGCAGCATGCCTTGGCTACATTGGTCTCAAGGCCCTTCTCTTTGTGCCAGACACCCACCACCTGGCAATTTTTGACACCATGACCAAAAACAGCCAGTCGTCTGGCAAGCTTGCAGCAAACGCCGTAATCATCTCCAACCATTTTCTCCGATTCGGCACTGTTTTCGGCACGGCTCTCCCGGGATTCATGGCTTACACTGCCATGCTCTTTGCCACCTACGCCTTGAGCCGGCGGTACGCCTGGGTTCCCATATCGTTTACCGTCACCGCCATGGCGGCCTCAATACCACAATTTGTTCTTTCCGGGGCAGGGCCGGGATTTCAAATCATACCGGCGTCTGTTGCCCTTTTCTCCCTTTTGCTGGCCTATCGGCTGGTTGAAACCCCCAATGCCATGGATGGGGTCCTGATGGTCTGTTCCCTGGGCTTTCTATTTTCAAGCAGCAGTGCAGGGTTCCTCATGTCTCTGATTCTTTCCGCCCTCTTTTGCCTGCTGATATTCCGCAGACACGGACTTGTACCCCTGACAACGGCAAAACACCACTGGCGTACCACCCTTGCCGCTGTTGTGGCCGGCATTTTCTTTTCCCGGCTGTGGTATGGTTTTCCTCCCTCCCTGTTCCATGGGGTTGAAAAAAACAGGGAGGGCCTGACCGGGGCAGCAGTGAGTTTTATGAAATATTTCATCGCCAGCATGGATGGGCTGATTCCCCTTGAGCTTTTCCAGACAGCCGTAAAACCGGACCATATCATGGATCTTATGACCCCCCACTTGTTTTTTCCCGGCGCCCCGTTTTTTTCCGGGGAAAGCGCAGCCGCGGCCTTTGACCTCCCATGGTTCGGCCCCCTTGCCTTTCTCTTTGTCCAGCCGGCAGTGGTTTACGCCATGTTCCGCGGCCCAAGAAGACTCAAGGTTGTTGCCCTGGCCCTTGGCGCCTATATCTACCTGATCTGCCTGATCCCTGCATGGAAACCGGAAAACGTCTGCTATTTTTATTTTTTTTATGCCTTGGCAGGATTTTTCCCGGCATTTCTTTTTCCCCCCTGGCGGCTGGGGGGGTGGGCCAAAAGGGGACTTCAGATCCTCTGTTTTTTGGTGCTTTTCCAGGCATGCCTGGCCTTGTAAGAGTGATGATTATTCACCAGGAGAACTTGATTGATAGGATAATTTGGCCCTTGCTCACAATGGCCATGGAAATTTTAAAATGCGCCAGACCAAATCAGGATTTTTGCCGGGTTTCGAGGCATAAAAATGGGAAAAGGGCCCCCCCATGGCGCGGTCATATGGTAATAGAAAATCCGACAACATAGTGACCTTTAAACTCGCCTGAGCTGATGATCGAGGTGTGACGGAGCACAGCCACTATCTCCATACGTCCCTTGGGGGTGATATGGACCATTTTAATCCTCGATTTCCCTTGCAGGAGGGGCAGCACATCAGACTGGCTCTGCATGACAAGCATACCAATTCCCCCCTGGGAAATGTTGAGGACCTTGAAACAATAAGGCTGTCCATGTAGTTCCACCTCAACCCTGTAGCCGCCATCAGATGCAGCCAGTGTTTCTCTAAACCTACGATCTACTGCCATTCAATGACACCTGTTATTTCAAGTTTCATGATTGTTGCGGGACGCCCCGGGATCAAAACACGGGGAAGAACCCTACCGGGATAATTCTATTTACATTTCTTTCAAAATGTCAATCAAAAAAAATACGGGGACACAATACCTATTTTTATTGTGTCCGCTTATTTTAGGTATTTTTTTTAAAAATAGGTATTGTGTCCCCGTATTTATGTGTATTTATGTGTCCCCGTATTTAATATAAAAAAAGCCCTGACCGGATTTGCATCCAGCCAGGGCTTTTAAAAACCGGCGACGTCCTACTCTCCCACACAGCTGCCCGTGCAGTACCATCGGCGCAAGAGAGCTTAACTGCCGTGTTCGGGATGGGAACGGGTGTGACCTCTCTGCCATTGTCACCGGATGGTGGGGGGTGACCCCTAATCTTAATCTGCTGCAGCAAATTGCATGATAAAAGTATCAAGAAACATGTGTCCTGTCTCCTGTTTCTTGTCTCATGTCTCTTGAGTGAATATATCTGCATTAAAACGTTCAAACCCGAAGGGGGGTTTTAAAAGTGGCTAAGCCTCACGACCTGTTAGTACCGGTTAGCTGAACGCATTACTGCGCTTACACACCCGGCCTATCAACCTTGTAGTCTTCAAGGGGTCTTCAGTCACTTGCGTGATGGGATATCTAATCTCGGAGTTGGCTTCCCGCTTAGATGCTTTCAGCGGTTATCCGTTCCGAACTTGGCTACTCAGCAATGCCGCTGGCGCGACAACTGAAACACCATTGGTTCGTCCATTCCGGTCCTCTCGTACTAGGAAAAGATCTCCTCAAATATCCTGCGCCCACGAAAGATAGGGACCAAACTGTCTCACGACGTTTTAAACCCAGCTCACGTACCACTTTAATTGGCGAACAGCCAAACCCTTGGGACCTGCTCCAGCCCCAGGATGTGATGAGCCGACATCGAGGTGCCAAACCGCCCCGTCGATGTGAACTCTTGGGGGCGATAAGCCTGTTATCCCCGGCGTACCTTTTA
>JAWOGI010000186.1:0-6182 GCA_046496975.1 Desulfobacteraceae bacterium
AAAATATTGCAATACTGAATGGCAAGTACATCCATATGGTGCGAAGAATCCAAAAGAAGAAGTTGACCAACGCTATCTATATGGTCACATGGAGGTTGTTTTCGATGATCCAGTTTGCCATGGCAAGAGCCAGGGCTCCGTCGGTGGAGGGCCTTGGCCTGACATGCCGGCCAAAGGCCCTGGCCGTTGCCGTGTCCAGAGGATCAATGACGATGATGCGGCTGCCCGACTCTTTTGCCTGCAAAAGAAGATTGTAAAGATGCAGATTGGTGAACTTTGGGTTTCTTCCCCACACCAGAACGGTTTTTGCGTTTAACACGTCATCGGGAAAATGTCCCTTTACACCACCGAAATCGTATTTCTGTGCGGCCATGCCGGCGCCCCAGCAGAGGCTCCCCTCTCCGCTGGTCGCCCCGCCAAAGCAGTTGAAAAAAATGGTCTGGATCCTGTTTTTCACCCCGCCATACCCGTCCCCGGAATAGTTCAGGACAGCCTCGGAACCATACCTGTTTTTAATCGAGACAAGCATCTCTGCAATGATGGTAAGGACCTCGTCATAACCGATGGTGACAAATTGCCCCTCTTTTTTTATCAAGGGGGCTCTTATCCGGTGGGGATGGTTCATTCTTTCAACCAGCTTTCTCCCCTTTTTGCAGGAGAACCCCTTTGTTACCGGATGATTTTTGTCGGCCTTCAGATTGATGATCCGGTTGTTTTCAACCGTGGCGGTAAATTGGCACAGATCATAGCAGTCCATGGGACACGAAACTCTTACCTCTTTTCTTGTCATAAAACACCTATGTTAGTTTTAAAACTCCGATGATTATTCCAGCCATGGTCACAGTCAAACCAAAAGACCAGATCATGAATCGGTCTATTCGTTTGCCGAGATATTCAAAGCGTTTGTTCATATCGTCACTGAGGGTCTCAAACCGCTTGTCAACCTGCTCAAACCGTTTTTCAACCTGTTCAAATCGCTTTTCAACCAGATCAAAGCCCTGCTTCATCAGCTCCCGCTGATTTTTCAACTCTTCTTCCACCCGGACCATCCGTTCCCTGAGCTCTATTTCATACACATGGGGCGGCTTGGCAAGACTCTGATCGCTGAGCCACTGGCTCAGATGCCGGCGCACATATTCACCAATGGCCTCATAATCGTCTACAGCAAGCGGCATGGCTGGCTCTCCTCGTTAGCAGATTTGTAAATATCTTTAAAAAAACTGTGCCTGAATTTGAAATTTCTGTTTTCAGGTTAGCCGAAACCTGCCTCTTTTTCAACTGTAAATTATCGAAATGAAAATCAGTTATATGAAAAATTTTGAGATTGTCCTTGACAACCAGTCGGAAAACGCAAAAATTGAGTGGAACAGCGCACTGTTTACCAAAAACAGAATCGGGTTTTTGGCTGTCACCGACCAGAAAACTTGATGGCTTTTCTGATCAACCCCCAAAATTTAAAAGGAGGATTCCATGGCTAAAAAAATTGGCGTTTTATTGTCCGGGTGTGGTGTTTTTGACGGTTCAGAAATTCACGAGGCAGTGCTGACACTGCTCTTTCTTGAAAAGACCGGAGCAGAAGTCATCTGCATGGCGCCGGACATGGACCAGCCCGGGGTAATCAACCATCTCACCGGAAAAGAATCAAACGAGAAGCGGAATGTCCTTGTGGAATCGGCAAGAATTGCCAGGGGCGAGATCAAGGATCTCAAAGAGATCTCGGCATCCCAGCTGGATGCCCTGATCCTGCCGGGGGGATTTGGCGCTGCCAAAAACCTCTGCGATTTTGCCGTCCGAGGAGCAGATGCAGAGGCCCACCCCCTTGTCAAAGAGCTGATTGTGGAGATGGCAGAGGCCAAAAAACCCCTGGGCGGTATCTGCATTGCCCCTGCCACCCTGACCTCTGCCCTGAAAAATCAGGGGCCGGAAGTGACCATCGGAAAGGACATGGAGACGGCAGCAGCCATTGAAAAAATGGGCGGCAGGCATGTAGAGCGCCGGGTGGATGAGATCCATGTGGACGAAACCGGCAGGATCGTTACAACGCCGGCATACATGCTTGGTCCCGGCATAAAAGATGTTGCCCAGGGCATTGAAAAACTGGTGGCCAAAGTTGTCGAACTGGCCTGATTGGCCCAAAGCCGCTCCAACGCCGGGGCGGCTTAAAATATCTGTTGCGCATTTTTTTTAATTCCTCTATACTGCAAAGTTTATTAAACTGGAGGTTTGGGGCTTGGTCATAACATCGGGCAGAAAGGCACAGTCAAACCATAAAGCACACGATAATGTTAATAACGAAAAAGTGACCCCACCCCAGGGTGGCCGAAGCTTATGACCAAGCACGAAGGCTGTGTCCGGAACAGTTATGGCCCTGGGGTGATTGCCCAGTATCCCAAACAGGTTTTGACCATAACACCGGCCACACCGCCAACGGGTCCGCAAATCAAAGGATCTGGACAACGTTATGATCAATTCCCCCAAAAGATTTCTTTTGAACAAAAACAACTAGGCAGTGTCAAATCCATGAAAGCAGACAAACAGGTAGAACAAGAGATTGCAAAGCGAAGAACCTTTGCCATCATCAGCCACCCAGATGCAGGAAAAACCACACTAACCGAGAAGCTGCTCCTCTTTGGCGGCGCCATACAGCAGGCCGGTGCTGTAAAATCCAAGAAGACGTCAAAGACGGCATTGAGCGATTTCCTCGCCATTGAACAGGAGAGGGGCATCAGTGTCTCCTCTTCTGTGATGAAGTTCAACTACAGGGATTACGAAATCAATCTTCTCGACACCCCCGGGCACAAGGATTTTTCCGAGGACACCTACAGGGTTCTGACTGCTGTGGACTGTGCTGTTATGATCATTGACAGTGCAAAGGGAGTGGAACCCCAGACCAAGAAACTCATGGAAGTGTGCCGCATGCGCAACACCCCCATCATCACCTTTATCAACAAGCTGGACCGGGAGGGAATGGATCCCCTGGACCTCTTTGCCGATATTGAGGAAAAACTCCAGATCGAGTGCACGCCATTGACCTGGCCCATCGGCATGGGCAAACGGTTCAAGGGAGTCTACAACCTGGAAAAAAAAGAGATCGGCCTCTTCTCGCCCGGCTACACTCCAAAGGACGGGGACGGCATTGTTATCACCAGCCTTGACGACGGGGTCCTTGACAGGGAGCTTTCCTCCCAGGCCGATGACCTGAGAGAAGAGGTGGAGCTGATTCAGGGGGCGGCAGATCCCTTTGACATGGAATTCTTTTTAAAGGGAACCCAGACCCCCGTCTTTTTCGGCAGCGCCATCAACAACTTCGGTGTCCGGGAGATGCTCGACGCCTTTGTTGAAATAGCCCCCCAGCCCGGGATAAGAAAAGCCGCCTCACGAAATGTACTCCCCGACGAACCGGGATTTTCAGGGTTTACTTTCAAGATCCAGGCCAACATGGACCCTGCCCACAGGGACAGGATCGCATTTTTCAGGATCTGCTCAGGAAAATTCACAAAGGGAATGAAGGTGAGACACCACAGGATCGGCAAGGATATAAATCTCTCCAATGCCACCATTTTCATGGCCCAGGAGCGAAGCAATGTCCAGGAGGCCTACCCCGGAGATATCATCGGAATCCACAACCACGGCACCATCAAGATCGGGGATACCTTCACCGAAAAAGAGCCCCTGAAATTCCTCGGAATACCGAGTTTTGCACCGGAACACTTCCGGCGGGTTATTCTGAAAAACCCCATGAAGACCAAGTCCATGCAAAAGGGGCTGCTCCAGCTTGCCGAAGAGGGAACCATCCAGGTGTTCCGGCCCATGGCCAACAACGACTATATCCTCGGCGCCGTGGGCGTACTCCAGTTTGACGTCACCATGACAAGGCTGAAAGCCGAGTACAATGTGGATGCCGTCCACGAACCCGTTGACCTCTCCGTGGCCAGGTGGTTTACCAGCGATAATGATGACATGGTGGAAAAATTCAAGAAACAGAACTCATCAAGCATTGCAACGGATTCTGAAGGATGGTCGACCTTTCTTACCACCAGTGAATACCAGCTGGGATTCACCCTGGAACGGTGGCCGGAGATAAAATTTCACAAGACCAGGGAGTACAATTAACCTTGATATTTGAAGCAGGGCTTAACGCCGGCAAGTGTGGCCGTTGCCATTGAGACACCACGACCTGCCCCTTCTGTGGAATGGGCTGCGTTATGATAAAGGCCGGCGACATCATTCAGGCGCAACCCGGTCGGTGGAAAATGCCGGAACATTAAATTCAGTTGACTTTTAAAAGGAGAAACATCATGGCAGACAAAAGAATCTTCAATTTTAACGCAGGTCCTGCAGCACTCCCCCTTTCGGTTCTTGAAAAAATCCAGTCATCTTTTCTCAATTTTAACGGCAGCGGCATGTCCATCACCGAGATCAGCCACCGTTCCCCCCTGTTTGACGAAGTGATCAACGATGCCGTTGCCAGGACAAAACGGCTGCTCAACCTGGACGACCGGTTCCACGTACTCTTTGTCCAGGGCGGAGCCAGTTTGCAGTTTGCCATGATTGCCATGAACTTCCTCGGTGGGGGAAAAACCGCCGACTATGTCAACACCGGCACCTGGTCCACAAAGGCCATCAAGGAGTGCCAGATCCAGAACAAACCCATCCATGTTGCCGGATCATCAGAAGACAAAAACTTTTCCTATATCCCCGAGGCCCTTGATCTGACAGAAGAGGCCGCCTATGTGCACATCACCTCCAACAACACCATCAAGGGAACCCAGTGGCACACCTTCCCCGATACCAAAGGGATCCCCATTGTGGCGGACATGTCCTCGGACTTCATGAGCCGCCCCCTGGACATGGAAAAATTCGGCATGCTCTATGCCGGTGCCCAGAAGAACATCGGCCCGTCGGGGCTCTGTATGGTGATCCTCCGAAACGACCTGCTGAAAACCGCCGAGGAGACACTCCCCTCCATGCTGAAATACAGCACCTATACGGCAAAGAACTCCATGTACAACACCCCTCCCTGTTTCGGCATCTATACGGTACAGCTGGTGCTCCAGTGGCTGGAAGAGGAGATTGGCGGCCTTGAAGCCATGGCGGCCTGCAACACCAAAAAAGCTTCCCTGCTCTATGATTTCATGGAGACGGGAAAATTTTACACTCCCACGGCAGAGAAAAACAGCCGATCCCTGATGAATGTCACCTTCCGCCTGCCAACGGAGGAACTCGAAGAGAAATTCATACGCCAGGCAGCAGAAAAGGGTCTTGGGGGACTCAAGGGGCACCGTTCCGTGGGCGGATGCCGGGCCTCCATCTACAATGCCGTCACATTGGAAGCTGTGAAAGCCCTTGTTGCCTTCATGGAATCCTTTGAAAAGGAGAATTTGACATGAAAGTACTGGTCAGCGACAAAATGGGACAGGCAGGGATCGATATCTTCCGCAACCAGGAGGGAATCGACGTTGACATTAAAACCGGCCTCTCCGGGGAAGAACTCAAGGCCATCATCGGCGACTACCAGGGTCTTGCCATCAGGAGCGCAACACAGGTCACCCGGGAGGTCATGGAGGCCGCCGTCAACCTCAAGGTTATCGGAAGGGCCGGCATCGGCCTGGACAATGTTGACATTGCCGAGGCCACCCGGAGGGGAATCGCCGTGATGAACACCCCCGGAGGCAACACCGTGACCACCGCCGAGCACGCCGTTGCCATGATGATGGCCATGACCCGGAACATCCCCAGAGGCACGGCCACCTTGAAACAGAACCTCTGGGCCAAAAAAGAGCTCCAGGGCAGGGAGCTGTTCAACAAGACCATAGGGGTGATCGGGTTCGGCAATATCGGTTCCATCGTTGCTAACAGGGCCCAGGGCCTCAAGATGCAGGTGATCGTCTTTGATCCCAACGTCACCGGGGAGCACATTGAAAAAGCCGGGTATGAGAGCGTATCCCTTGAAGAGCTGTACCAGCGGTCCGACTACATCACAGTCCATGTGCCGAAAATCGAGAGCACCACCGATCTTCTCAACCGGGATGCCTTTGGCATGATGAAAACCGGGGTCATGGTGATCAACTGCGCCAGAGGGGGGATCATCAACGAATCAGACCTCTACGATGCCATTGTCTCCAAAAAAGTTGCAGGGGCCGCCCTGGACGTGTTTGAAACCGAGCCGCCAGGGGGCAACC
>JAWOGI010000192.1:0-11617 GCA_046496975.1 Desulfobacteraceae bacterium
AAACAGCTGCCGCTCACCTCGGAGCAGCCCATGGACGGGCTGCGTGGCTCGAAGAGGAGCCCTGGCTCCATGAGCGTAGGGCAATACCCCGAATCGGCTGCCGGCACACCACGACTTTCATATAAAAAAAAACCAAAATATTCAAGGAGGATGCGCAATGGCACAATCAATAGCCGATCGAAGGGACCAGGAGTTTGTACTTCACGAAGTCCTTGAGGCTGAAAAACTTTCCAGGCATGAGGTGTTTGAGGATTTTAACAAAAAAACCATGGATATGGTGATAAAAGAGGCCAGGAATCTTGCTGTAAAAGAGATTCTGCCGACCACCAAAGAGGGGGACGAGCAGGGCTGCACCCTGGAAAACGGCAAAGTGACCATTCCAGGCTCTTTTCACAAACCCTATGAACTTTTCTGTCAAGGCGAGTGGATAGCCATGTGTGATGATCCCGAGTATGGGGGACAGGGGATGCCAACCTCTCTTTCCATAGCTGCCGGAGAGCTGTTTACCGGTGCCAACTGCTCGTTTATGATGTATCCCGGTTTGACCCACGGAGCCGGCAAGCTTGTGGAGGAGTTTGGCACCCAGGAGCAGAAGAGTCTCTATCTTGAGAATCTCTACACGGGAAAATGGGCCGGCACCATGTGTCTGACCGAGCCGGAAGCCGGCTCCGATGTGGGGGCATTGACCACAACAGCCAAAAAAAACAGTGACGGCACCTATTCCATAACAGGCAACAAGATCTTTATTTCCGGCGGGGACCAGGATCTGACCGAGAATATTATCCATCCTGTTCTTGCCCGCATCGAAGGTGCACCTGAAGGCACCAGGGGGATCTCTCTTTTCCTGGTGCCGAAATTCAGAATCAACCAGGACGGCACCTGCGGTGAATCAAATGATGTGGAGTGCACCGGTCTTGAAGAGAAGATGGGGATCCACGGCAATGCCACTGCCTCCCTGGCCTTTGGTTCCAGGGGAAACTGCGTTGGCGAACTCCTCGGGGAAGAGAACAAGGGGATGAAGGCGATGTTTGTCATGATGAACGAGGCCAGGCTGGGTGTCGGCATGCAGGGCTTCGGCTTTGCAACCGCCTCGTATATCAATGCGGTGAACTACGCCAAAGAGAGGGTCCAGGGGGCGAACATCCTCAACATGTTTGATGAAAATCCCAAGTCCGTCCCCATTATCAATCATCCCGATGTAAAGCGCCAGCTCATGTCCATGAAGGCCTATGTGGACGGCATGCGTTCCCTGCTGTACTACACGGGCATGCTGTTTGACCGGGTGAAAACGGCGGAGAATGACGAGGAGAGGGAGAAGTATCAGGGGCTGATCGAGCTGTTAACACCGGTGGTCAAGGCCTATTGTACAGACCGGGCCTTTGATGTCTGTGTCCAGGGGGTCCAGGTGTTTGGCGGGTACGGATTTATTCAGGAGTATCCCCAGGAACAGCTGTTGCGGGACTGCAAGATCACCAGCATCTATGAAGGAACCAACGGCATCCAGGCCATGGATCTTCTGGGAAGAAAACTCGGTATTAAGAAGGGCAAACCCTTCATGGACCTTCTCGGTGAGATCAACGCCACCATTGCCCGGGCGAAAAAACATGATTCCCTGGCAGCCATGGCGGAAAAGGTCCAGGCCGCTGCTAACAAACTCGGTGAAACAGCCATGTACATGGGCACAACAGCCATGTCCGAAAAGGTTCTCGATGCCTTTGCCTCGGCCCACCCCTTTCTTGATGCCACAGGGGATGTCTGCCTGGCGTGGATGGAATTGTGGCGGGCCGCTGTGGCTGTGGAAAAAACAGAAAAGGCCGGGAAAAAAGACCTTCCCTTTTACCAGGGCCAGGTCAAAACCGCCGAATATTTTATCACCTACACTTTGCCGTCAACCATGGGCAAAATGGATGCTGTTCAGTCCAACATCACCGCCATCATGGAGATGCCCGAGGCGGCCTTTGCCGGATAACCGGCATGAGCAGCGTGCTCACAACAAAGATAGGGTCGTAGACGCGGAGCCAAGCCGAATTAGAGGCAGCCGGTTCGGGGTTTTGCCCGTAGCGGTTTTGAGCGGCAGCTGTGAGCACGGATGCTCAAAACAGCTGCCGCTCACCTCGGAGCAAATCTTGGATGATTTGCGAGAATGAGCGGAGGGCAATACCCCGAATCGGCTGCCGGCACAACACGACTTTCATATAAAAAAACACCACCATGAGCAGCGTGCTCACAACAAAGGTATGTTTGTAGAAGTGATCAAGTCCCGGGGATCCAATGGGAAAGGCCTTCTCCAACGGTTCCCCGGGGGGAAGTACAATGCACGCATGCCCTGCTTCTGACGGTGTTGTATAAAAACTTTGTTAAAAAAATAAAAAAGTCTTTGACAAATGTAATTGTATTCATTTATACATCTACCATTCAACAGACCGAGCGCTCGCTCGTCAGTTAGAGCACAGGGCATCACAACGGAAATGTTTTTTTTTCGATCCGGCCGACTGAGCGCTCGGTAAGAATGGTTGCCGGAGACGAGAACACAAGATTTGTTCCTCATGTATAAACAATAACCAGAACTGCAAGGAGTGATTCTATGGGTATGCAAGATCTATTCAAAGAAGTAATGGCTATCAATGCGATGGATGACACCGACGATAAAGAACAAAAAGCCAGGGCTTTCTTTGAAACGTTGAATTTTATGGAGTTACCTGAAAATTTTAATTGGGCCGATGAGATTATTGAAAAACTCCATGCAAAGGAGCGGGGGGATCAGGCGGCGCTAATCTGGACTGACATTGCAACCCAGGAGGCGAAAACCTATACTTACAGCGAGCTGGTTGCCAACAGCAACCGGTGCCTCAACGCAATTCGAAATGCCGGAGCGGAAAAAGGGGACAACATGTACCAGATGCTCCCCATTGTTCCGGAAACGTGGTTTTCCACCCTTGCATGTGCAAAGGGCGGGATTGTGGCAATCCCCACGGCAACCTCCATGACCATGAGGGAGATGCAGTTCCGGTTTGAATCCTATCCGCCGGATACCATCGTCTGCGCGGAGCAGTACACCGACCTGATGGACGAAGCCTTGACAGTGACCAATTCAAAGCCCAAAATCAAAATTGTCCTTGGCAGCAAATCCGGGTGGGTAAGCTACGACGAACTTGAAAAAGAGGCCGACACGGCAGAACCGGCAAAGATCACTTCCAAAGATCTGATGTTCTGCTTTTTCACCTCCGGCACCACAGGACTGCCCAAACGGGTCGGCCATTCGGCTCTTTTCTATCCCTTGGGCCATCTGTCCACCTCGGTGATGATCGGCATCAGGCCAGGGGATGTCCATAACAACCTGAGCTCCCCCGGCTGGGCAAAATGGGGATGGAGCAGCTTTTTTGCACCGCTGAATGTCGGGGGAACGGCCACTGGATTTGATTTTACAGTGCTTGACGGCAACCAGTACATGAAGGCCCTGGAGACCCACAAGGTCAGTGTGTTCTGTGCCCCCCCCACTGCCTGGAGAATGTTCATCAGCCTTGAACTGGAAAAATTCGACCTCTCCGCCCTCAAGCAGTCCATTGGCGCCGGCGAGCCCCTGAACCCCGAAGTGATCAAGCAGTGGAAGGAGAAGACAGGCACCGAGATCAGGGATTTTTACGGCCAGACCGAATCCACGGCAATGATAGGGAATCCTCCGTGGATGGCCGGTAAAATGCGCAGCGGCTCTTTTGGTTATCCGTCGTTCATGTACGATGTCACCCTTGTGGATGATGAAGGAAAAGAGGTCACCGTTCCTGACGAGCCGGGACACATCGTTGTCAACCTTGAGCGATGGAGGCCCCTGGGACTTTTTGTTGAATATATCGGCAACCCGGAAAAAATGGGCAGTGTTTTTGTGGACAACTACTACTATACCGGTGACAGGGCCTCGTTTGATGAAAACGGCTATTGGTGGTTTGTGGGAAGGGCCGATGATGTGATCAAATCCTCGGATTTCAGGATAGGTCCCTTTGAGGTGGAGAGTGCCCTGGTTGAGCATGAGGCCGTTGCCGAAGCAGCCGTTGTCGGGGTGCCCGACCCCAAGCGGCACCAGCTGGTCAAGGCGTACATCATTCTGAACAAGGGGCATACAGGGTCCAGGGAGCTTGCCCTGGAACTATTTCAAAAGACCGTTGAGCTTCTGGCCAAATTCAAGATTCCAAGAATCATCGAATTTGTCGAGGAGGTGCCAAAGACCATCAGCGGAAAAATCCGGAGGATAGAGCTGAGGGAGAACGAAGAGGCAAGAAAAGAGAAAGGGGAGAAGGCCCAGGCCAAAGAGTTCTTTTACTGGGATTTCCCGGAGCTGAGTTCAAGAAAGAACTGATTTTCCCGGGCAGCCAGGCTGCCCGCAGGTAAAGCCGGGCCGCTTTCGGTGAACGACCAGAGCGGCCCGTCGCCGTTTTTTTATATGAAAGTCGTGTTGCGCCGGCAGCCGATCCGGGTTTTGCCCTACGCTCATGGAGCCAGGGCTCCTCTTCGAGCCACGCAGCCCGTCCATGGGCTGCTCCGAGGTGAGCGGCAGCTCCTTCAGCGTCCATGCTGACCGCTGCCGCTCAAAACCGCTACGGGCAAAACCCGGATCGGCTGCCTCTAATTCGACTTTTTATCTTTGTTGTGTGCACGCTGCTCATGGTTGTTATTCCCGGTTTTTCGTGAAGGTTTTCAGGGCCTGGGTCAGCAGGGGAATGATCTCAAACAGGTCTCTGGTGATGAAATAGTCGGATTTTTTCGCGATGGCCGCATCGGGGTCCTTGTTAACGGCAATGATGAATTTTGAGGTTTTCATGCCGGCAAAGTGCTGTACCGATCCGGAAATTCCGCAGGCAATGTAGACCACAGGGCTGACCTTGAGCCCGGTCTGGCCGATCTGCATGGCATGGGGGACCCACTTCTTGTCCACGGCCACCCTTGATGCCCCCACCCCTGCGTTGAGCTCTTTGGCGCACTGCCGGAGAATTTCAAAATTGTCACCGTTTTCAAGTCCCCGTCCCCCGGAGATGATCACCTCTGCCTCGTTCAGGTCAATGCGGGACAGCGGTTTGGCCTCTCTGGCCACAAGTTCCATTTTTCCACAGGGCAAAGGGGCCAGCCTCAGCTGCTCTGTTTCCAGGGGCAGGGGCTGTTTTATCGGTTTATGGCAATGGGGTCTCATGCCGAACACCAGATGGCGGCCCTCAACCTTTATTACCGCCTGGGTTTTTCCCGAATAGAGAGAAGTGACAGCTGTTTTTGCTTTCAGGTCGACGGTGGTGCAGTCCATCACCAGGGGGGCATCAAGCTGTGCCGCCACCCGGGCCAGCAGCTCCTTGTCCGGCAGGGTTGCCATGGCGAAGAGGATCGGTATCCCCATGGTTTCCATGGCCGTTGCAACGGCCCGGGCCTTGAGTTCCGGGGTCAGGGGGCGGGGGATGTCACCAGAGGAGAGATTTACAATCCTGTTGAGGCCGTAGTCGGCCAGTTTTTTTTCCCAGCCGGTTGTGGTTTCGTCCAGTACAAAGGCGTAGAGCCGGCACCCCAGCTGCCTTAAATAGGAGATCATGCCGAAATCGCCATGATTCGGCCTGTTGCTGCTCGGTTGAATAAAAACCGCTGCCCGTTTCATAGTTAAATCACCTTTGCCTTGTGGTGCAGAATCGTTACCA
Organism: Desulfobacteraceae bacterium; assembly: GCA_046496975.1. Lineage (GTDB taxonomy): Bacteria > Desulfobacterota > Desulfobacteria > Desulfobacterales > Desulfobacteraceae > DATFJZ01. The sequence goes on from JAWOGI010000192.1 coordinate 5,670, forward strand.
GCTGGTCTGCGATCTCCCTGGAAGAGCCCTGCAGCCAGGTGGCCTGTCTCTTTTCAACCCAGGGGTCGAGTTTGAGAATGGTTGTCCCGCCCATGGGCTTTTCCAGATCAAGATCCGAAAAAGCGATGATTTCCATCTTTTTTTTTCTTGCTGTCATGATCTGCCTCAGGGTGGGGTACCCTGGCAAATTGAGTGCTTTTCCGGCACTGACAACGCAGGGCAGCTTCATTTTCCAGGTAGAGCAAACTCCCTGCTCTGCCTCGGAGGTGACCAAAGCCTCTTTTCCGTCTACCCTGACATCAACGGCATTGGTGACCGCGGGGATTCTGTAAAGGGCGGCAAGCCTGAACATGGTCTGCATGCCGTTGGTGTCCATGGCCTCTTTTCCCGTGAAGATCAGATCCGGCGCACCGTCAAGGTCAATGGCCTTTTTCAGGGCCCTGGCGGTGGTGATGCTGTCGTGGTCTGTTTCGCTTTCGATGAGGATGCTCCGGCTTGCCCCCATGGCCATGGCAGACATGAGGGTCTCCCTGGCCCGGGGCGGACCAAGGCAGAGAGCAATGGTTTCACACCCGTTGAATTTCTCACTGATCACCACCGCTTCTGTCAGGGCGTGCTCGTCGCAGGGGTTCATGACAAATGTGATATCCTCATGGATCCGGTTTTCCCCCCTGATCCGTATCGAGGCCGCCGAGTCCGGAACCTGTTTGACACACACGTAAATTTTCACGGCAACTCCCCTTTGGGTTTGATCATAACTTCGGCCATACCATGCTGCACAGGCCCCTCAAACCTCGGCCTAAGAACCAAAAGCTCATCCATTGACGGAAAAGCTCGATTCGTAGTTGATCTTTCTTTTTCTGGAATAGAACCCCATGTTAACCGACCGGCCGGCAAGGTATTTGAGGTGATACTGCAGCGGGGTTGTGTCATGGTCCAGCCCGTTTTCAACGGCGTCGATGAGCTCGGCCATCATCCTGCCCACAACCGGGGCGTTTTTGAACTGGTTGCCGCTGGTGCCGACGGCCATGTAAAAGCCGTCCATGTCGGATTTGTCGTAAACCGGGATCCAGTCGTCGGAACAGTCGTAGAGATCAACAACCCCTCCCGGCTGTTCAGGCACCTGCAAAGACTGGATCCTCAATCCCAGCCGGTAGCACTGGGCCCGCCACTGCTCCCGGGTCAGCTGGTTGTTCCTGGCGTAGGCCCCCTGGCCGGCATAGAACTGGTCCGGATCCACCCAGTGCTGGGGGTCACACTCCGGATCTTCACTGCCGATGAGGAACATGTTGCCCACCTCGGGCCGGTAGTAGCACCCGATATCCCCGTCTGATATGTGATACCCGTCTTTGAGGTAGTCGTACCCTTTGGGTGAGGGGCAGTGCATCACTTCATGGCGCAGTGCCTTGGTCTTGATCTTGCACCCTTCGTAAACCCCGGCGGCAAGCTTGTTGATCTTGAACGAGTGGGGACCGGCGCAGTTCACAACGATTTTTCCCTGTATCCGGGTCTGGTCGTCCAGCACCACCCCTGTCACCCGGTTGTTTTCACTTTCGATCTCGACCACCTCGGCATTAAAGCGAAAGGTGGCCCCGTTGGCCTCGGCGGCCCTCATGGTGTTGTGGCAGGAGAGAACCGGGTCGTTGACATATCCCCCTTCGGCACAGAAAATCGCTCCCTCAAGTTCATCGGTGGGGGCATCGAAGAATGCCGGGTTTTCAGGCCTTTTCACCGGCCAGTACTGGAAGGTGTTCACAACGGGAACATGGGCCTTGAACTGATCGTTGTCCCACTCTTCATAGGGCACCCCCACGGCATCGTAATTTTTCTTTACCTTTTTCCAGTCATGCCCCTTGCTTTTAACCAGGATGGACCCGGTGTTCATGTATTGTGCGTACCCCTTTTCGTCGTGAACACGGCCAAGGTAGTTTTCCCAGTCCAGCCAGTACTTCATACCCTCATAGGCCGTGGCAACGCCGTCCTCGGTTGAATAGTGTGCCCTTACAATGGCGCAGGAGCCCGATGTGGAACCTTCTCCCGCGTCGCTTGCCCTGTCAACGGTGATGGTTTTGTACCCCATTTTTGACAATTCGTAGGCCACCGGCGCTCCAATGGCGCCGGCGCCGATGATGATGGCATCATAGGTGGTGTTCATTTTCTCCTCCGTTCGTCTTGGTTTGTGACCGAATTTTCCGGCTTTGATCACAACACCGGCCAGATCCGTTGGTCCGTTGACTTCTCCCTGGCATGTGATCAAGTCCGATTCTCCCCATTTGGTTCGCCAAAGATTCTCTTTCTGGATTTCTGAAGCTGGGTTTCCTGATTTGCCGGCGATGTTCGACGGATGCTGTTTTTGATGTGGTGCTTGACCGTGTCATCCAGGTCAGGGTAATATACCTTCTTTCCTGCCATTTCCATGAGCTTGCCATGCCATTGGTTAAAGGAATCGATATTGTTCAGGGTGTGCTGGGCATTCTTCGGCCCCCCTTTTTCCAGGATTTCCCTGATTCCCCTGATCACCTGCCGGTCCTCGGGCAGGTGGAGGGGAAGCACAAAGTCGTGTCGTATCTGCAGCCAGGTGTTTCGAGCCTTTCTCTCCTGTTCACAGTCCTGGATAAATTTTTCCAGGCTGAAAAAATTGAGGCTGCCCAGGGCGCCAAGGGAGTGGCGGATGATGTGGGCCCCGTACTGGCGCAGGGTGTTCCGACTCAGGGTCGATTCGGCAACGGCCGCGGGGATGTTGTTGATAACGCTGGTGCTGCCCCCGGACTGGGCCGAGGGCAGGCCGGTAACCCACATGTTCAGCCTGGCCATTGCCGAGTTGATGATGGGCTGGCCTGGATCGCTGTAGTCCAGATCCCCGCCGCTGCCCAGCACATCGGGAATGCCCCCGTGGACACAGCAGATGCCGGGATTGATGGTCTGGGCCAGTACGATCATGAACAGCACCTGGGCATGCACCTGGGTGAGGAGGGCCTCGGGGGAGGCAGGCCCGGTGGAGCCGGCAATGGTCAGGTCCAGCAGCAAAACATTGTCTACATGCCGGCAGGTTCTGATGAAGGAGCGGACCATGCTGGGCATATAGGTCATGGCGGTGATCAGGCTTGTGCCGTCAAGCCAGTCTTCCTTGTTGTGGAAAAAACCCATTTCATCGTCTGACATATTCTTGCTGTAGGTCATTTTCAAGTCGGAAAAGTGCTTTTCCATGAGAGCGGCGCACTGAAAGGGAGTGAGGGTTTTGTCTGTCTGCACGGGCAGGCTGAATATGCCGATGGTGTCCGTGTATCTTTCAGCGGTTTTGACGATCTCTTTGAACTCTTCGGCATTGGCAGGGGCCAGGCCCTTTTGATGGCGCCGCCATAGAAACGGAGGGGTTGCGCCGGTGCCAAAGGCATTCTCACCGGGGTCCTCGGTCAGTTCCGCCGGGGCCATGTCCAGGCACTCCTCGATATACTCCTCTTTCAGGGGCACAAACAGGGCCGTGTCGTTGTCAAAATCTATGGCATCCACGTCCATTAGAATTTGCATCAGCTCGGCACTGTTGGCGATGTCCATGCCGATTTCGGTCAAGATTCTTCTGGCATTTTTGTCGATTTTTCGGTAAAGCCGCTTCTCCTTTGCCAGCAGCTCCATATCATCGATGCGGCTTGCTGCAATGGCAGCTTCCGGGCTGTGAGGGTAGTCCCTGACGATGTGCTGGTAGTTTTTTTTGGCTTTTTGAAACTGGTAGTGGTTTTCCGCTTCAACGGCAACATCAAAAAACCGCAGGATTTTTTTGAACCTTTTTTTCATAATTTTTCCCCTTTGAGGCTCATGCTCAGGCTAAAATATGGCTTAAAAGACAAGACATATGGATGGTTTTATTCTGATCATGAGCCTAAAACTATGAATCGATGTTTGCCCTCTTTCTGCCGGCCTGAAACCGCTTTCACTGTTCTGCCGGAATTCTCTCTTTTAACACCCCTGTCAGGGCCGGGACGATGTCAAACATGTCGCCCACGATCCCGTAGTCGCATTTCTCAAAGATGGGGGCATCCTTGTCACTGTTGATGGCAATGATGATTTTAGAGGTTTTCATGCCGGCAAAATGCTGTACAGCGCCTGAAACCCCGCAGGCAATATAGAGGTTGGGGCTGACGGTCTTGCCGGTCTGGCCCACCTGCATGGAAGGGGGGGCGAAGCCTGCGTCAACGGCTGCCCTGGAGGCGCCCACGGCACCGTTGAGAAGGGCGGCGCACTGTTCCAGCATCTGGTAGTTGTCAGCAGCCCCAATGGGCCTGCCTCCTGTAATCACCACCGGGGCTTCGGTGAGGTCCATCTTTTTCGACCCGCCTTTTTTCACCGTTTTGACCCTGATTTTCGACCGGGCAGAGCCGTGGATGGTGAACCGGGAGAACGCCGTGGCTGTCCTCTTCTCCCGGGGCGCCACGGCATTGGGCCGCAGGGTGCAGAGGAGAAAATCCTCTTTCAAAGCGAAGGTCGCCATGACCTTTCCGGAAAAATGGGATTTAACCGCCTTTCCGGCGGAAAAATCGATGCTCAGAAGATCCGATGCCAAAAAAGTTCCCTTTAAGGCAGCAGCCCTGGCAAAAACATCCCGGCCGGTGAGGGTGGCCAGCCCGAGGAAGGCGTCCAGCTCATAACCCTCTGCCGCCTGGCACAGGGCACCGGCCAGAAGGTCGGGGTTTTGGGAAAGCGCCAGGCCGTTGCCGCAGAGCTCAATCAGGTCAGAGGCGCCATGGGAAGAGAGAATCTCCTCGGCACGGGTTTTGTCACACTCCCCGGCAGTAAAGGCCATTACCCTGTTGCCTTCTCCCTGGGCCGCCGTCAGCAGCCCCCGGTTGATGTTTTTTATTTTGTTCTCTTCCATTTCCAGCAAAACACCGATGTTGCGCATGGGGAACCTTCCTTTTAAAAGAGGGTTGAAACGGTATCAGAACCGGAAACTGTTCAAGGAGTTTTTTGTCATTGTTCCCTGACCGGTTCGCATCAATTGTCTGAAATTCCATTGGGCCATCAGTTTAAAACTTTTTTTGCTTCCAGGATATGGACAAGCTGTTCGGCACACTCTTTGGCACTGCTGCCCTGGATGATTTCAGCCTTTGCCCTTTCAGGGGCGTTTTCCAGTGATTCAAGGTTGTTCTCCTGCATTGAAAGGTCAATCCCGAGGTCGGACAGGGAAACTCTTGTGATCTTTTTTTTCTTTGCTTTCATGATATCGGGAAATTTCGGGTACCTGGGCTGGTTCAGTCCCCTGGCCGTTCCGATCACACAGGGGAGATCCATCTCAATGACCTGGAGGGCGTTGCCTTCGATATCCCGTTGTGCCACGGCGGTTTCCCCGGCAATCTCGAGGCTTGAGACATCACTGGCAACGGGAAGGTCCATGTTGGCAGCCAGGCGGTAAGGGGTCTGGTTCCCTTCACTGTCCACCGCTGTTTTGCCGGCAAAAACCAGGTCCGGCCGGCCGTCCTGTTCAATTGCCGCCTGGAGGGCTCGTGCCGTTGCAGCGCTTCCGGGGAAAGGCAGTTCCGTCATCACAAGAATCCCCCTGTCAGCTCCTGCTGCCAGGCCGCTTTGAACTGTGGCCGCGGCCTTTTCAGGACCGACGCAGACCAGGACAACTTCTCCTGACCCCTTTTTTTCCACCAGGCTGACCGCCTCTTCAATGGCGTACTCATCGTAGGGGTTCACCACAAATTTAAGCATGGAGGTGTCAATGGTATTTTTACTGTTCACCGTGATCGAGGCGGCTGTATCCGGTACGTGTTTGACACATACATAGATTTTCATGGTTTGACTCCTTTCGGACTTGATCATAACTTCAATGTGGCCGATTCCATGACCATGGACCGGCCATGCCGGTTTTTTTTATATGAAAGTCGTGTTGCGGCGGCAGCCGGTCCGGGGCATTGCCCTACGCTCATTCTCGCAAATCATCCAAGATT
>JAWOGI010000062.1:0-4556 GCA_046496975.1 Desulfobacteraceae bacterium
GATTTGCTTGATGCCCTTTCCCATGCGGTCCAGAAAGGTGTTGATGTCCAGATCATTGTACCCGGAAAAAGCGATTTCTGGATGCCGGTTTATGCGGGGCAGGCATACTACGGCCGATTATTAAAGACCGGTGTACGGCTTCATGAGATGAAAAGTGCGGTGCTTCATTCAAAAACCATCGTCATTGACGGTGTCTGGTCCATGGTGGGATCGAGCAATATGGATCCGCTCAGCTTTCTGCATATCACCGAAGCCAATGCCGTGATTCTCAGTACTGATTTTGCACAAAAAATGGAAGATATGTTCAAAGAGGACCTTTCAAAATCAAAGGAAATTTTTCTGAAACAATGGCAACAGCGCCCATGGAAGAACCGTTTTCTGGAAAAAATTGCCCGGATATTTGATTACTGGTTGTAACATCTTTGTGGACACCGATGCGTACCCGATTTCTGAAAGCCGCGTGGACGTCTCTTCCAAAAACAAGTAACTCCAAGCATTAACGATTTTTCCTGCGCAAAGATAATCCTCTTATGAACAATCCAAGGGCTGAAAAATTTTGTAATACCAATGCATGGAGGTCTTCCTTTCTCTCCCGGTGTCCATCAGCTTTTCCCGGATTTATCCGCGTGCACCTTGAAAAGCTTGAGCACCTCGTCCACCACCAGAATCGAACTGCCGGCCAGCAGGGCATAGAACCAGTCCTCAAGCCCCAGTGCAACCGTTCCGAAAAGGCTTCTTCCGATCTCAAGATACACCGTGCCCAGTTGCAGGATGATGGCCAGAGACAACCCCAGGCACAACCACCGGTTGCTCAGCAGCCCCACCTGGAAGACGGACTTTGTGGTGGATCTGGCATTAAGGGCCTGAAACCATTGAAAAGCGGCCAGAGTTGTGAAGGCCATGGTCCGGGCATACGCCTGCCCCATGTCGAGGTACTGCTGGTAAACCAGGATGACCCCTGCTGCCATGACCGGGGCGAGCAGCAGAATCCGCCGCAGCGTGACCTTGTTCAGGATGCCTTCCTCAGGGCGGCGCGGGGGCCGGTCCAACACGTCTTGGTGCCTGGGCTCAATCCCCAGAGGTACGGTGCTGACGCCATCGGTCAGCAGGTTGATCCACAGGATCATCACCGCTGTGACCGGCAGGGGCAACCCGAGCAGCAGTGCCGTGACCAGGGTCAGCACCTCACCCACGCTGGTGGTCAAAAGGAAGAAGACCACCCGCCGGAGATTGTTGAAGATGACCCGGCCTTCCTCCACCGCTGCCATGATGGTTGCGAAGTTGTCATCGGTGAGGACCATGTCCGCTGCCTCTCTGGCCACCTCGGTGCCGGTCCTGCCCATGGCGATGCCGATGCCGGCACTTTTGAGGGCCGGGGCGTCGTTCACGCCGTCCCCGGTCATGGCCACGATCTCTCCTTTGTCCTGGAGGGCCTTCATGATCCTGAGCTTGTGGGAAGGGGAAACCCTGGCCATGACGTCGGTCCGCAACACCTGGGAAGAAAACTCCTGATCATCCATGCGGTCGATGGCATTGCCGGTCATGACCCACTCCTGCTCTCCGCCGATACCCACCTTAGCCCCGATGGCCCTGGCAGTTGAGGCATGATCGCCGGTGAGCATGACCACACGCATGCCCGCCTTGTGTGCGTCTGCAATCGCCTTTACCGCTTCGGGGCGCGGCGGATCCACCATCCCCCACATCCCGGCCAGGGTCAATCCGGTCTCAGCCTCCTGCCGGGTCAGCCCGTCTTTTCCGGCTGGAAACTCTTTCCAGGCTGCAGCCACCACCCGCAGTCCCTGGTTGGCCAGGTCATGGTTGGCTTCTTCAATCTGCTGCCTGAGCTTCCCGTCGATCTCCACCCGCTCATCTTCCTGCAGGGTATGGGAACAGAACTCCAGAATCCGTTCCGGGGCACCCTTGACCAGAAGGAGGCTGCGCTCCTCCTCCGGGAACTCATGCAAAGTGGCCATGTACTTCTGGCCGCTGGAGAAGGGCAGATCAGCGATCCTGGGATGCTCTTCCAAAAGGCCTTCCCAGTCCATTCCCTGTTTGGCTGATGTGACCAGCAGTGCCCCTTCAGTTGGAGAGCCCTTGATACGCCAGCGTCCCTCTTCCTCGAAAAGCTCTGAATCGTTGGTCAGGCAACCGATCCGCAACAGCATGTCCAGGCACTGGTCCTGGCCGTCCTCTTTTTCTTCAAGAGGCCGGATCTCCCCTTCCGGAACATATCCTTCCCCGGTAATTTCGTAAAGGCTGCATCCGGACCAGATCTTGACAACCGTCATCTGGTTCTCGGTGATCGTTCCGGTCTTGTCCGAACAGATCACCGTGGCCGAACCCAGGGTCTCCACTGCGGACAGACGGCGGATCACTGCGTTGCGGTCTGCCATGCGCCGCACTCCCAGGGCCAGGGTCACGCTGATCACGGCCGGAAGACCCTCTGGAATAGCTGATACCGCAACCGCAACCGAATAGAGCAGCATCTCTGTCAGCCCGTAATCAAAAAGCAGTCCCAATATGAAAACCGTTCCAGCCAGGGCCACGGCAAAGATCCCGATCTGGACGGACAGCCTGCCCAGGCGTTGCTGCAAAGGGGTCTTTTCCCGTTCCGCAGCCTGCATCTCTCCGGCAATTTCCCCCATGGCAGTGTCCATACCGGTTGCGACCACAACGGCCCTGGCCCGTCCTCCGGTCACCAGGGTGGACATGAAAACCATGTTGCTCTGGTCGGCCAGAGCGGTTCCGGGATCCAGGGAACGGTCCGCCTTGGCCGCGGGCTCGGACTCCCCGGTCAGGGAGGATTCGTCCACCTGCAGCTCCGAAGAGGAGACAATGCGTGCGTCAGCACCGACCCGATCCCCCCGTTCAAGGACCAGCACATCTCCGGGAACCACCGCGTCTGCCGCCACATCGTGAATTTTTTGTTCTCTGAGCACCTTGACATGGGGAGAAGCGAGGCTCTTCAGGGCCGCCAGGGCCTTCTCTGCCCGCCACTCCTGAATGAACCCGAGACCTGCGTTCAACAGAACAACCGCGGCGATGATCATGGTGTCGATGTGCTTGCCGGCCAAAAAGGAGACCACGGCCGCCAGAAGCAGCAGATAGATAAGCGGGCTCTTGAACTGCTTGAGGATGTGGGCAGGAAGGCTTTCCTTCTTTTCTCCGGCAAGCGCGTTAGGCCCGTGCTCCTCCAGTCGCTTGTGCACGGATTCATCGGACAGTCCTTCAGAGCTTGATGCAAGAAGGTCGAACACCTCCTCTTTGGATAGCGTGTGCCAGTTTTTCGATTCCTTGTTGTCGGCCATCTTTCCTCCTTGATAATCGATGCTTTCTCCAAAGAGTTTGACATGGGAGCGTACTGAAATTTCCTGTTTTTTTCCGCCCGGACGAGAATGCCAGGGAAAAAAATAAGTCCTGTTTTCGTTTCGTCCGGATTTGTCAGGAAACCGCCGTCCTCCGCTGAATCAGATCTGTAACAGTATTTTTTGCCGGTAAGGCTGTTTCAAACCTTAAGGATAGTTTACAGAGCTCCGGTTCACAATGCAGGAAAAAATGTATTTCCCGTTAGCCGTTTATGTATGTATTCATGGGGAATTAAAAAAAATTTTTATTCAGTCAGGATATACTAATTTTTTTCGCGCTGTTGACAAAACAGGTTTTTTTCAGCCTTAACTATTGTTAATTTGCAACCATCTCTCTTTCACAAGAATATTGATCTGCACATAAAACACAGGCTCTGCAAAGCATATAATTATGGAAAAGATAAATAACAATATTCCCGGAAATCCAACGTTTATAGAGCGAAGAAAAAATGAAGACCGGCGGAAAAAGCCTGACTGCCGTTCAAGAGGAGATCGACGTCACGATTTTCGAAATGGCACAAAAAAGCGGAAAAAATCTCTGCGCCGCTATTTGCTCTCGGTTAAAAAACCACGGCTGGGGGTTGACAGGCGCAAAGGCGAAAGAAGAAACATGCAGGACAGAAGAAAACAAAACCTGCATGCCCTTCTCACCGAAGAAGAGGTTGCGGTTCTTCTCGAGGAATGACAGCCGTAAAAACTGGTTAAAACGGTCGGTTTCAGCTGTCTTCCGAAGGATCTATTTCACACTGATCGTTCAGATGCAGCTTGAAAACATATACAGCCAGGGCCACAATCGGCACCACCAGGACCAGACCAATGATCGGCAGAAGGGTAAAACTTATTACCGTCATGGCCAGGGCAGCAGCAACCAGCATCATGCCAATGGCAAATTTAGATATTCTCTGGGGCATACAAGAGGAAAGTTTCATATCAATCTCCTTATTTCTTAAAAGCATATGGTTTAAATGCCTGTCTAATCAGCTCCTGTTGTAAAAAACATAAGCCTGCCTGACTGCAAGTCAATGGCCAAATCCAAGTTCCTTTACCTCCTTAAACTGAATATTTGCAATAGCAGCATGCGCTTCTACGGGGAGCCCCTGGTGGTGTCCTGTGAACGGACCGTCAGCGTCGGAGGGGGCCTGGTAAAAGATGCCGGGATGGTTTTCAACCAGAGGACGGGATGACGCAGTT
>JAWOGI010000063.1:0-4242 GCA_046496975.1 Desulfobacteraceae bacterium
GTTCCGGCGCCATTGATCTGCTCATGACCGACGTGGTCATGCCCGAGATGAACGGCCGGGACCTTGCCGGACAGATCACAGCGCTTTACCCTGACATAAGACTTTTATTCATGTCCGGCTACACCGCCGATGTCATTGCCCACCAGGGAATCCTGGATAAAAGGGTGGCCTTTATCCAGAAGCCGTTTTCAATGGCTGACATTACGGTGAAGCTGCGGGAGGTTTTGGATCCGGCTCCGAATAAAACTCAATGATAATTATCTAAGCTTAAGCTTTGAGGTTAATGAATATATCAGTTTTCGAGTTTGACGCGTTTCTGCTACGGGGCCGTCTCAAAAAAGATGGCGTGGAGGGCAGTGATGGTCTTGTCCAGGTCATCTTCATTGACAAGGAAGTAAAGGGCCGCATTGGAGGGGCCAAAGGAGATCATCTCGATGTTGACGTCCGCCCCGGATACAGCGGTGAAGCACTTGGCGGCAATCCCCTTGCAGTGGTGGAGCCCTTCGCCCACGATGCTGACAAGGGCCACAGTCCTGTTCTTTTCCGTGCGCCGGTAGGGCCTGGGCTTGATCTTCTGGATGGCCCCCTGGGCCGGGTCAATGTCCTTCTCTGCCAGAAGGAGGCCGATGCAGGTCTGGGAGGTGATCACCGATTTGATGTTGATGGACCGGCTGGCAAGGCTTTCCGTGATGGTGGAGAGAATCCCCGGCCGGGCTCCGATGCCCGATGCATGGATTTTCAGCACGGCAATGTCCCGGGTGTAAGAGACACTCTTGATCACCGACCGGGTCCTGCGGCCTGCCCTTGTGATCAAACTCCCCCTGGCATCGGGGTTGTAGGTGTTTTTGATGGCGATATCGATCTTTGCCTTCCTTACGGGCTCGATGGTTCTCGGGTGGAGGATGCCGGCGCCGGTGTAGGCCAGCTCTGCCGCCTCCATGTAGTTGAGACGGGGAATGAGCTTCGGCCTGTCGATATTGTCCGGGTCTGCGGTCATGAACCCCTCGGTGTCCTTCCAGATTTCAAGAAGGTCCGCCCGGACTGCCGCGGCCACCACGGCTGCAGAATAATCACTGCCCCCCCGGCCGAAGGTGGTGATCTCCCCGGCCTCGCTGATGCCGTAGAACCCCGGCATAAATATGATATCACCGTTGGCCGCCGGGCCAGTCACCGCAGGAGCAAGGTTTTCAGCGGTTTTTTTCAGCCGGGCCGTGGCGTCGGAGTACTTGCCGTCGGTGATGATGCCCACCTTATGGGGAAAGAGGCAGAGAGCAGTTCTGCCCCGGCTGTTGAGGGCCGCCGTCACAATGGATGCCGACAGCCTCTCCCCGTAGCTTGCCAGGATGTTGCGCATCCTGGGGGTGGCCTCCCGGGTAAAATTGATGCCAAAGTAGTACCGCTCGATCTTCTTTATTGTGGACAAGATGATCTCTTCCTGGCCGGCAAGTTCGGCGTCGGTGACAATGAGACGCCGGGCAAATGCAAGATGCCTCTTGGAAAGTTCTGCCACAACGGGAAAGATCTCCTCTTCATCCTCCAGGGCAAGGTCGATCCCCGATAGCAGAAGGTCGGTAATTCCGGAAAAGGCCGACAGAACAAAAATATCTCCCCGGCCCCTCTGTGCAATAAGCTCAACAATATCTTGTGCGGCCTCTTGGTTTTTAAAACACCCGCCGCCGATTTTTATCACTTTCATGGTCAGTATAATTACCACATCACCCCGATATTGGCAAAAAGAAAAAGTGGATGACTGTTTTTCAAAACCGCTTTACCCGACAAAAAATGTCTGATATGTAATCACCTCAGATATAGACGATAACCAGATCCGGATCTATTTCATTTTCGCTTGATATCCAGTTAGCTATTGAATAATTGATGGTATCCGGATCTGCTCATGAACTTGACAGTCAGCAGGTATCAGAAATATATAAGAAAGCCATCAGCCTTCAGTAATCAGTACTCAGTTATCAGCTTCCAGTAAATTCCTGCTGGTTACTGACGGCTGAGGGCTGACGGCTTTCATCGTTTGTTGTGAGCATGCTGCTCATGCCGGTTATAAGGAAATAAGATGAAACAGATAGAGTATATCCATCGAAAAACGGGAAAAATATCACAGGAAATGGTGCCCGGTGAGAAATGGCTGCAGTGGCTGTACCACCACCCCATTGGTAAACTGGCCCTGCACGGTATCGTGAAACGAAAAGTGTTAACCCACTGGTATGGTCAGAGAATGGACAGCCCCGCTTCGAAGTCGAAGATTCCCGGCTTTGTCAACCATTTGCAAATAGACATGACCGAAGCACTGGAGCCTGTGGAGGCATTCAACACCTTTAATGACTTTTTTATTCGCAGGCTGAAACCAAGCGCACGGCCCATCAATCCCCGTCCCGAGGCCCTGGTCTCCCCGGCCGATGGCAAGGTGACGGCGTTTCGCAACATCACAGCACTCAACACCTTTTTTGCAAAAGGCCAGACCTTTTCCATTGAAAATTTTTTGCAGGATTCCTTGTTGAGCCGCAAATACAGCGGCGGCACCCTGGTGATCATCCGCCTGGCGCCGGTGGATTACCACCGGTTTCATTTCCCCGCCGACGGTCAGATTTCCAGATCCACAGCCATCAACGGCGCCTACTACTCGGTTTCCCCCTATGCGGTGAAAAAAAGGATGAGCATCTATTGGGAAAACAAGCGCGAGTACAGCGTTTTAAAAACCGCCACAGCCGGTGATGTTTTAATGTGTGAGGTGGGGGCGACAATGGTTGGCACCATTGTTCAAAGCTACACACCGGAAACAAATGTGAAAAAAGGAGAGGAGAAGGGATGGTTTAAATTCGGCGGCTCGACGGTGGTGGTTCTCCTGGAAAAGGGAAAGGCCCGGGTTGATGAAGACCTCATTGCAAACACCGCCAAAGGATATGAAACCACCGTTCAAATGGGGGAACAGTTGGCAAGTGCAATGAAATAGGAAAAAAACAAGGTGTTTTGGGATCACTATTTTATTACAAATTTGATTTTTTTATGATATGGGTGGTATTCGGTTCATTTTTTGTTAGTAAAACGGTTGCCAGGCAGGGCGAGTGGCTGATTTTAAAACACATCTTACGGTAACGAGTTTATGCAGCAGCATTACGTCAACAATGCTGCTGGCATCGGCAGTGGCCACGCCACAGGAGGTATTGCTTTACTTTATTCTCGGGGTTGTGGGAGGTCTACTGCCGGACATTGATTCGGACACCTCTATTTCCGTTCGGCTGCTCTTCACCTTCATCGCCACCGTCATCTCCTTTCTGGTAATGTTCAAGCAGCAGGCGGACAATACCGTCATGGAGCTTTTCCTTGTCTGGGTGGGAAGCTTTGCCTTTATAAAATTCTTTCTCTTTTCCCTCTTCACAAAGGTGACGACCCACCGGGGCATCATTCATTCGATACCGGCATCGGTTTTTTTTGGATTCATCGCCACCATAGTGATTAACCGGGTGTTCTGTTTCAATGACTTTGTTGCCTGGATGGCCGGCCTGTTCGTTTTTGGAGGAAGCATCATCCATCTGCTGTTAGATGAGCTGTTCAGTCTCAACATGGCAGGCGCAAAACCCAAAAAATCGGCCGGGACAGCACTGAAATTCGGGAGCATGGGAGATTTAAGGTCCACAGCGTTTATCTACGTGGTGATTGCCCTTCTGTTCGTTGCCACTCCGGATCACCGCCGCTTTTTTTCAGTGGTTTTTGATGCCGATACCTACCAACACCTGGAATTTTTCCCCAAAGACGTGTGGTTTAAAGAACTCTCCTCGGAGCTTAAGAACTGAGGCCGTCGAAAATTATAAGATTTGGTTAAAAAGCGTCAGACACGGACAATGGCAAAGCCCTTTTCAGCAGAGTAAGAGCCCTGGATCTTTACAAGGGTGTCCTTTTTTTTGTCGGAATCGATGAGCAGGGCGGGCTGCTGCTGTGCCGCATCCGCCACGGCGCCGCCAAAAATCCGGATCGAAGCGGCCCTTCTGAGAACCCCTTCCATGGAAAGAGCCATTTTTTCCATTTTTTGTTCGGCAGACTTGATTTTGACAAGAACAGAATTTTCCCTGTCCACCAAAGCCGTGATGCGCTGTGCGTTTTTCTTGAGGTCCTCCAGCACCCCTTTCACCCGAGACACCTCCCGGTTGTTCACCATCTTTACAATGGCCCCAAGCTCTTTTTCCATTTTATCAAAGGCCATGGCCTGCATGGCAAGAATCAGCTCTTTTA
>JAWOGI010000284.1:0-3309 GCA_046496975.1 Desulfobacteraceae bacterium
ATGAAACAACCGAGTCAGAGCCCCCAGTGGATTTGCCCCGGCTGGAACTTGAGAACCAAAGGAGATAAGGATTTTTTCCCTGCCAGGCGTTAAAAAAATCAGGCTGTTTGAGGACACACTTGACCGCAGTTCCTGATTTTTAGGCTGGCAGGGAAAAAATTCCTCCGACGTTCTCGTGGAGGCCGGGGCAAGCCACTGGGGGCGGCGCAATACCGTTTCATGCTTTGTTGTGCCCGCAGGGCATGGCCGTTATATGAAACCGGCTGCGGGATCACAAATGCTTCCCTTCTTTTGAACGCTTTCCTGGCGATGACAGATCGTTGTTTTTCACCTTGTTTTCGCCGAACTTTCATGACTCTTTCCAGCGTTGAAAATAATTTTGCCTTTGCCAAATCCGCTGTTTGGTCTATCTTCTGTTAACTTTCTCCATAAGGCAAGTCTGACGCCTTTCATTCCATGGCAGATGGTGTGATCAAAAGCAAAATCTGCTTCATTTCATAAATAGTTCTTGACAAACATATCTCTGTTCAATTAGTAATTGGTATAAATAGCTATATTTTAGATGACGTCGATAAATGGGCAGTTCAACCTGTTGCTTTGGACCGGCATTTTACTCGCTTTCGCCCTCATCGCATGAAGATTGTGCGTCCATTTCTTCCTGATAACGATAATGATGCCCTGCATCACAAAAATTGTAATTGTTCAGCTCGCTTCTGTTTTACCATTGAGAATGGTCAGGTTTGTATCTGTTCCTGCAATTAATGAACAACAAACAATACCTTCCCCGTCGCTGACAAGCCCGGCCAGCGGAATTTTTCATGGACAGGCGAGGTGAGCGGTGAAAATCATCTTTGGTCATATTTGAAAATGTAAGATTAACCGGATCACTTTTTTGCGAGGTGCCTATGCAGTTTAGAAAAAGGTTTGAAGCTGGTGAATTTTCCTGCCTGGTTCAGATTGAACCGCCCAAGGGAGTCGATGTTTCATCAATGGTCAAGAACGCATCCAATGTAAAAGGCGTGGCTGACGCATTTATTGTGCCTGAAATGGGAAATGCCGTCATGCGCATGAGTTCCCTTGGCGCCTCCTTGATTCTCCAGAAGAGCGGTCTGGATGCCGTTGTCCAGGTGTCATGCCGGGACCGGAACCGGCTGGCCCTCCAGGGGGATATCCTGGCTGCCCATGCCAGCAAGATCACATCAATGATGTTTGTCACCGGAGAAGACCCGTCTTTCGGTGATCACCACAAGGCCAGGGCGGTTTATGATATCTCCCTTGATGAATTGCTTGAAGGGGTGCATTCCCTGGAAAAGGGGTACGACATGTCAGGGGTAGAACTTTCGGGCAGCCCCTCGTTTCTAAAAGGTGCCTTTTTGAACACCTGCCTTCGGGGGGCGGACAGGGAAGCAGAACTGGATACGATGAAAAAGCGCATCGATGCCGGGGTGAAATTTTTTGTCACCCAGCCCTTGTTCGAATTTTCAATGACAGAGCCGTTTCTCAGGGCCGCAGAAAAAAACGGGGCTAAAATCATTCCAACGGTACTTCTATTGAAATCCCTTGGCATGGCCCGGTACATGTCGAGGAACATCAACCATGTCAACATGCCCTCCTCGGTTGTGGAACGGATCCAGAAAGCCAAAGACAAGGTCAGAGAATGCACCGGCATGGCTTCTGAACTGGTAACCAGCGTCAAGCAAGAGGGGTATGGCGGTGTCAATGTGTCGTGCATGGGATGGGAGGATAAACTGCCTGAGATACTCGGTGTTATGAAACGATTAAAAGGATAGGGGGAGATATGGCTGACACTTCAGTTGTAAAAACCAGTACCGCCGGTTCCATCATGGTGGTGGGAGGCGGAATCGCAGGCATGCAGTCTGCCATCGATCTGGCCAATTCAGGCTTTTATGTTTATCTTGTGGAGAAGGATTCTGCTGTGGGCGGAATGATGGCCGAACTTGACAAGACCTTTCCCACCAACGACTGCACCATGTGAGTGATCTCACCCAAACTGGTCGAGGTCGGCCGGCATTTGAACATAGAGTTGTTAACCAGCACAGACCTTTTGGAACTTTCCGGAGAGCAGGGAAATTTTACGGCAAGGGTCCGGGAAAATCCACGATACATTGATCTTTTAAAATGCACCAGCTGCGGCGAGTGCGCCAAGGTGTGCCCGGTAGATGTTGACAACGAGCACAACCAGGGGCTCAACCAGCGCAAGGCGGTGTTTAAAAAGTATGAACAGGCCATCCCCGGCGGTTATGCCCTGTCCAAACGTTCCACAGCCCCCTGCAAGGCAACCTGCCCGGCCCATGTGAGTATCCAGGGGTTCATCGCCCTCATGGGGCAGGGAAAATTCAGGGAGGCCATTGAATTGTTCAAGGAGGAGCATCCCTTTCCGGGGGTCTGCGGAAGGGTGTGCCACCACCCCTGCGAACTGGAATGCACCAGGGGGGAGGTAGAACAGCCCCTGGCCATCCAGGATCTTCATCGGTTTCTGTCCGACACCGATCTGAACAGCGATGCGCCCTACATCCCGGAAATCAAGGAACGGCGAAAGGAAAAGATTGCAGTGGTGGGGTCCGGCCCGGCAGGGCTGACAACGGCTTACTACCTTGCAAAGAACGGATACCAGATCACGGTGTTTGAAAAACTTCCCGTCAAGGGCGGGATGATGGCCGTGGGGATTCCCCAGTACCGCCTGCCAAAAGAGGAGCTTGACAAAGAGATTGCTGTGATTGAAGAAATGGGGGTTGAGATCAAGACCAGTGTGGCATTTGGAGAGGAGATCACCCTGGAATCCCTGAAAAACGACGGGTTTGCCTCGCTGTTTCTGGCAACGGGTCTCCACGGCAGCCGGGGGCTTGGTGTCCCCGGGGAAGATCTGACCAATGTCATCAAGGGGGTTCCTTTCTTGAGGGACGCCGCTTTGGAGACGGCTGGGCCCCTGGGCGGAAAAGTCGTGGTCATCGGCGGGGGGAATGTCGCCGTTGATGTGGCCCTCACGGCAAGGCGCCTGGGATCCGACGATGTCACCATGGTCTGCCTTGAACAGCGCCACGAGATGCCTGCCTGGGATTATGAAGTGGAGGATGCCCTGGAAGAAAAGGTTGCCATTGTCAACGGCCAGGGCCCTGCCAGGTTTCTGGAAAAAGAGGGTGCCGTGGCAGGGGTCGAGTTCAAGCGCTGTAAGGCCGTGTTTGACGAACAGGGGCGATTCTCCCCTTCCTATGACGAAGAGGATCTGACCGTCCTTGATGCGGATTATGTGATTGTGGCCATCGGCCAGATGGGAGAGCTGGAGTATGC
>JAWOGI010000333.1:0-2597 GCA_046496975.1 Desulfobacteraceae bacterium
TTCGGTCTTTCGTTTTTTGCGGATGCTTTCCTTTAATTGCAGCGACAGCACATCAAATGCTTCGCCGCCCACAATCTCTCTGATATTTTCCAGGTCAAACTCTCCAACCGGGTGACCAAGGTCCATGACACCCTCTTTGCCAGGGAGGTCGACCAGGAGACCATCATCCGGGCTTACCTGAACACCACCAGGGATGCATTGAAGAGATCCTACGCCTATTTGTCGGCATTCAACCTGGACGGTTATTTTGACATTCTCAAACATTCGCCGGGCCTGGAAGAGTACGCCCTTGTCATGGCGTTTCAGTCGATCATCGAAAAAAACAGGGATTTTGACTGCGTGATCTTTGATATGCCCCCGACGGCATTGTCCCTGAAGTTTTTCAATCTGCCGTTTCTCTCCAGGCAGTGGATAGAGCATTTGAAAACCCTGCGCGAGGAGATCAACGAGAAAAAAAAGATCGTTTCCCGGATCAAACTGGCCGGCAAGGCCTATACAAAAGACAAGATCCTTGGCCGGATTGACCGGATGAAGGCGCAGTACCTCGGCCTGGAAAAGATCTTTCAAAACAGTGAAACAACAGATCTCTTTGTGGTTTTAAACAACAATCCCCTTGCCGTAACAGAAACACGGCGGATCGTTTCCGACCTGGAAGCCAAAAAGATCTTCATCAAGCAGATCCTCTGGAACCGGGAGATGAAAAAGGGGGAAGGAGAGGAGCAGTCTCTTTTTCCCGGCTACGCTGCCCACCTCTCTTTTCCTGAAGCCGGCTTTGATCTTTTCGGCGTCGGTGCCCTGGGCCGCTATCTTGACGAGAACGGCATGGGCCGACCTGGTTACATACCGTTCGGCCCACAACAAAAGTAAAAACTTCACTTCGGTTGAGCGCAGTTACATATAAAAAAAACCCCCGGTCGGAAAAGACCGGGGGCGTATCTTGGTTTTGATGAACTTTCCAGTGGTGCATACCATTATCCCGGGAGATGATCATGAAAAAAAGTGTTCTGGTGCTGCTTGTCATTCTGTTGAGCAGCACTGCATCCAGCGCCCCCCTGCCTGAACAAGAGGTCCCTGCCCCACTGAAGTCCTGGATCAAGTGGGTGCTCCACGGTGAAGAAAAAAAAGAGTGCCCCCGGATTTACAACAAGGTTTCAAAACAGGTGTGTTCATGGCCCTCCACCCTTGAAATCCGGTTTGACAGGGAGACCGCGGTGTTCTCCCAGGAATGGACCGTCTACGCCGGGGATGTGTGGTTACCCCTGCCGGGAAACCGCAGGTTCTGGCCCGGCAAGGTCAAGGTAAATGGCAAAGAGTGGCTTGTGGGAGAAAAACAAGGAGCCCCCGCCGTTTTCATCGAAACACCGGGAACCCATACCATCACGGGAACCTTTGTTTTTGACCAGCCTCCCGAATGGATCCAGATCCCCGAAAGAAGCGGTTTACTGGAGTTGACCCTCCTGGGAAAAACCGTTGATTTCCCCCGGCTGGACAGAAACGGCAGGCTCTGGCTGAAATCCGCCGAAAAGGAGTCTGACGAGAAAAAGAGGGGCAACTTTCATGAAACAGTGGTGCACCGTCTTGTCAGGGACAGCATCCCCATGGAGCTTGTCACCCGCCTCGATCTCTCCATATCCGGCAAACACCGCACATTAACCATCGGCAGGATCGGCCTGGACCATTTTATTCCCGTTGAGATCACAAGCCCCCTCCCCGTGAAAATAGAGCAAAACGGCGCCGTCCTGATACAGGCAAGGCCTGGAAAATGGAAAATCAACATCACCCTGCGCCATAAAGGCCCGGCAGAAGCCTTATCCAAACAAGAGACAGGCGGCTTTGACAGTGAAAAAGAGATCTGGTCCTTTGAGCCCCACAACCACCTGCGCATTGTCGACATCAAGGGGCCCTCCCAGATTGATCCCCAGCAGACGACAATGCCGGAAAAATGGAAATCCTTTCCCGCCTATCTGATGGACGATCACGCCAGGATGGAATTTGTCGTGAAAAAACGCGGAGATCCCCATCCTGCCCCGGACAGGCTTGATCTGAAAAGAACATTGTGGCTTGACTTTGACGGCAATGGCTTTTCCGTCAAAGACACCATCACCGGCCTGATGACAACGGGATGGCGTCTTTCCATAACCCCGCCAGTTGAGCCGGGACGAATCCTGCTCAACGGGAAAGAGCAGTTCATCACAAAACTCGATGATTCGGGCAGGGCGGGAATCGAAATGCGGTACGGCCGGGTGAACATGATTGCGGAAGGCAGAATAGACAGATCCGGTGCCATTCCCGTGGCCGGATGGGACCGCAGCTTTCATTCGGCAAAGGGGAAGATACACCTGCCGCCGGGCTGGTCCCTGTTTGACGCTTCCGGCATTGACAACATAAGGCAAACCTGGCTGAAGTCGTGGCGCCTTTTCGACCTTTTCCTGGTTTTGATCATCGCTTTGGGAGTTGCGCGGCTGGTCTCCTTCAGGTGGGGGGCGGTGTCTCTTTTGGTCCTGGTTTTGATCCAGCATGAACCCGGAGCCCCCTTGTGGGTTTTTCTCAACATCCTTGCAGCCCTGGCCCTTTTAAAAGTGGTTCCCGGGGGAAAA
>JAWOGI010000374.1:0-5428 GCA_046496975.1 Desulfobacteraceae bacterium
AGCGGCCAGAAAGCCCCGGCTGAGGGGATAGTAAAGAAGGGTCACGCCTGCGTTAATGCCGTTACCGGTGGTTTTGGTGTTTGCACAGGCGTTTTTGTTGTGAGCCCGCAGGGCTTGGCCGTTATTCGGAAGTGTGCAATGAAGAAAACCGTCATGGAAATTGTTGATCTGGGCCTGAAGGATTATCAGGAAACCTTTGACCTCCAGGAGAAGATCGTATCGGAAAAGATCGGTAAGACCATGGAGAGGGACACGGTGCTGGTTGTTGAGCATCCGGCCGTATTCACCCTGGGGAAAAACGGGGGCAGGGAAAACCTTGTGGTGTCCGAAGCGTTCCTCCGTTCAAAGGAGATTCCCGTGGTTCAGACCGGGCGGGGGGGCAACATCACCTTTCACGGCCCTGGTCAGCTGGTGGTCTACCCCATTGTTGACCTGAAACAGGCAAAGGTCGGGGTTGCCGATTTTGTTTACCGCCTGGAAGAAATCATGCTTTACACGGCCTTGCAGTTCAATGTCAAGGCGGTGAGAAACGGTCAGAACCACGGCATCTGGGTCAACAACAGCAAGCTTGGCAGTGTGGGACTCTCCATCCGGAAAAATGTTTCGTTTCACGGGATAGCCCTCAACGTCAACCTGGATCTGACCCCTTTCTCCTGGATAAATCCCTGCGGCATGTCCGGGGTTGCCATGACATCCATTGAACAGGAACAAAAAAAGAGCGGTTCGGGTGACACCGTCACCATGGACCGGGCAAAAGAGACGATGATCAACAGGATAAAACAATGGGAGACGGTGTGATTCATGGGATTTAAAACAAAAAAACCGGCCTGGCTGAAAAGAGAACTTCCAGTGGGACCCGGGTATGAACGGGTGAGAAACCTGTTGTCAACGTCCCGACTCACCACGGTGTGCCAGGAGGCAAACTGCCCCAACATGTGGGAGTGCTTTTCCAACCAGACAGCGACCTTCATGATCCTTGGGTCCCAGTGTTCCAGGAACTGTCAGTTCTGCAATATCACCACCGGCAGAAAGCTGCCCCTGGCGGACCCGGAGGAGCCTCGAAGGGTGGCAGCGGCTGCCGAAGAGCTCGGGTTGAACCATGTGGTGGTCACCTCGGTGACCCGGGACGATCTCGAAGACGGGGGCGCCGGCCACTTTGCCGCAACCATTGCCCGGCTTAAAAAACTCGGAACCCGGGTGGAGGTGCTGATTCCCGATTTCCAGGGAAATGAAAACGCCTTGAACACGGTGATCCAGGCCGGGCCGGATGTGCTGAACCACAATGTCGAAACGGTCCCCTCGCTGTATGCCGTGGCAAGGCCCCAGGCAGACTACAACCAGTCCCTAAAGCTGCTTTACAAAGCCTCCCTGACAAAGATTCCGGTAAAATCCGGCATTATGGTGGGATTAGGGGAGACATGGAATGAGCTTGAAAAGACCATCCTTGACCTCTATTGTTCCGGATGCTCTTTTTTAACCATTGGCCAGTACCTTCAGCCGTCCAGGCAGCACCTCCCCGTTGCCGATTACTACTCCCCCCAAGCCTTTGACAGCCTGAAAAGATTCGCCCGGACCGCGGGGTTTAAAAAGATCGCCTCGGGCCCCTTTGTCAGGAGTTCCTACCAGGCCGGGACCTTCCTGGAGGATTAATCGGCCATGACCAAGCCCAACCCTTTGAAGGTGAACAGGAGAAGATATTATGACAGATCAGAGAGTCGTTGTGATCGGAGCAGGGCCCGGCGGCTATGTGGCGGCCATCCGGGCGGCGTCCCACGGCGCCCGGGTAACCCTCATTGAAACCCACCATGTGGGCGGCACCTGCCTCAACTGGGGCTGCATACCCTCCAAGATAATGAAAACCTCGGCAGACCTCTTTCATAAATTCAGCCAGGCGGGCAGTTACGGGGTAAGATTGACCGGAACGGTTGAACCGGATATGTCCGCAGTCATGGAGCGGAAAACCAGGATCATTGATGCCCAGCGAACGGGGATCCACGCCCTGCTGAAAAAGAGCCGCATCGATTTCCAGCAGGGCAGGGGGGTGATCCGGGGAAAACATCTGGTCGCCGTGATCCGTGGAGACGGAGAAGAAATAGAGATCCCCTTTGACCGGCTGATCCTGGCCCCGGGTACGGAACCGCTGAATATTCCCTCGTTTCCCTTTGACGGCAGCCACATCCTCTCCAGTAACGATCTTCTGAGCCTTGAAACGATTCCCCGATCCATTCTCATCGTGGGCGGCGGGGTGATCGGGTGTGAGTTTGCCTGTATCCTGTCGGCCCTGGGGGCAAAGGTGACCGTTGTGGAAGCCATGTCCCGGCTGCTTCCCCTGGATGCCGTGGATGCCTCCTGCTCCAGGATCCTCCAGAGGGAGATGAAAAAACAAAAGATCAAAATCATTACGGACAGGACGGTAAAAAGCGCCACGGTTGACGAGGGGAAGGTTTCTGCGGCCCTTGGGGCCTCGCCGTTCATGGATGCCCAAAAGGCCGAATCAATTTCTGAAACCCGGGTGGAGACGGAAAAAATGGCCGTCTGCATTGGCCGTTCTCCCCTCTCCGGCGGCCTGGGACTGGAGAACGCCGGCCTTGCCCCCAGTGAAAGAGGGTGGATCCAGGTGAACGAGAAGATGGAGACAGCCGTTGAGAACATCTACGCCATCGGGGACATCCTCGGCCCCGCAAAGATCATGCTGGCCCATGTTGCTTCCCATGAAGGCATGGTGGCTGCCGACAACGCCATGGGAAAAGAGCGAACCATGGCGTACCATGCCGTTCCAGGGGCGGTCTTTACCATGCCTGAGATTGGAAATGTCGGCATTACCGAGGCCGAGGCGGTAAAAAAGGGGATGGATGTGGCGTGTTCCACGGTGAATTTCAGGGCCCTTGGCAAGGCCCAGGCCATGGGAGAAATTGCCGGGGAGGCAAAGATCATTTCCCACAAAACAAACGGCAGGGTCCTGGGGGTTCACATCACCGGTCCCCACGCCACGGATCTCATTGCCGAGGGGACCCTTGCCGTTACCAGGGGCCTCACCGTTTACGACCTGGCCGAAACCATCCACGCCCATCCCACCCTTGCCGAGATCATGTCCGAAGCCTCCTTGAAAGCCACCGGCATGGCCCTCCACGGCTAACAGGGGTGTGTTTCACATGCAGCTATCTTTTCTCTGTAAGACCGTATCATATCCTCCTCAAAGGCCTCATTTGAACCATAGCTTCTGCCGAATACAGGCTCCCAGAGCTCAATCTCCTCCATGCACATGTAAAAAAAGACGGATTCATGCCACTCTCTTGAAAATCCCTGGTAAACTGTGGAGAAAAGCTCTTTTTTTATCTCAAAGGGATAGCTGAGCTTTCCTGCGCACTCTTCCATGGGCATTCTTAGAATGGATGTTTTTGCCATTCGTTCGCGGACACGCTTTATCACGGGCTTGATAAAGGTGAGTGTTCCGATGGAGACCATTACCACTTCTTCCGGGGAAAATTCCTTCTGAAGCCTTGCGATAATGGCGAGATAGTCTTTTTGCCAGCCCTTGTACCAGACCATGGGATGGAAGTGAAAGCCCACAGGAACGCCCTTGTCTGCAAGTTTTCTTGCACTTTCAATACGTTTTTCAAGGGGTGCGGTTCCCTTTTCCTCTGCTGCAATCACCTTGGGCGTATTGAGGGACCAGGTGAAAACCATATTAAACGGGGGGGGGCTTTCGAGAAAGTAGTCGATGCGGCTGCTCTTTGACTTCATTTCAAGAATCACATTGGGATGTCTCTCGGCAAAGTCCGTAAGGTTATCAAGAAGTCCGAATCTGTTTCCCCACATCAGAGAGTCCGAGGACTGGCCTGTTCCGATGTGTATCGGAGCCTTGTCATCGATTTCAACGGTTTTGAGATGTTTTGCAAGATTTCTTATGAATTTTACCTGGTTGCCGTGGTAAAAAGACTGGATGGAGCAGTAACTGCAGTCGAATCCGCACTGCTGAACAGCATCAAGGGTGTTTAAATTGCAGCACCTGGTCTTTTCCGATGCCACAGGGCACTTGCCCATGATGGACCCTCTGGGATCTGTTTTAACCATCCGGGTTTCAGGAAATTTTTTCTCCTCCGCTGCAAAATGGCCGTTTTCAGGATAGGTTTTAATACTGTTTTTAAGTTCATGGTAGCCATCCTTGAGCTGCTGAAATATTTTTGCCGCAGCCTGCTTCCCCTTCTGTTTTCCAATCTCTTCAGGGTGATAAAACCTTTTGAGAGACCCTTCTTCCCAGCACACCATATCAAGGCTGTATTCCACAAGAAACCTCAGCTGCTGCAGGGATAGCCTGTGTTGTCCAGCAAGGAAGAAAAGCCAGTTCCGGTGATCTTCAGGAAGGTTTCTGAACTCTTTTATCTGTTCAAGCTTATTTATTGACATTGAACTATTATAAATAAAAAAAACAATCGGTCAAGCGGTTACACAAAAGAGCGACATTAAAACTTTACTCTATATGGGACCGGAAAATGGTCGAGGAGCTGGTAACACGCAAAGCCGTGTCGGTTCAGGAGACCCAGAGGGCGTTTTTAAAACAGTGGAACGATTTTGAAGAGAGCGGTACGGTAACACCCCTCGCAGATATTTTCCTGGAGTCCGAGATGAGGAAGATCCTAGCCAAATACATCAACCACTCCACCGTTTACGGAGGAGGGATGTCATGGTGACCCGTGAGATAATGGGATCCCATATTTCTGTCAGCGGAGCCATTGACAACAGGGGCGGCCGGATCACCTCTTCCGTGCTGGCAGCAAGAAAGGGGTTTACGGTAAAACAGATCGGCACGGAAAAGGCCGAGCGTTCCACCATAAGGATGGGGGGTGATGACCATGCGCAATGGCTGGCTGAACAGTTTGACAAGATGGCAGGAGATGTTGAAAAACAGCTTGACGACATCTACCGGGAAAGGGCCGTTCACGATGAAGAGGACAGGAAACTCCACGGAAGGGTTGACAGTGAAACCTTTGCCCAGGAGAAAACAGCCGGGGAAATCGCTGTTATGAGGAAAAAAATGGGCAGGGGCCCAAGGGCGGATGCCTCTGCCAGTACCGCGGTCAACAAGATTAAAGAACTTGAAACCGTTCTGAAGCAGATCGATGAGAAAATCGAGGCGGTTTTTGAAAACCAGGATGCGGTTCAGAAAAAGATTCAGGTCTGTGATGGGAAAACAAAACATTTTTCCGGTCAGCTGGAAGGTCTTAAAAAGGAAAAAGAGGCCTTTCTCGAATTTCTCCTGCTAAACGACCCTGTTGCCGTTCTCACGGTGAATAAAAAAATATTGCAGGCACAAAAATTGTTGGCACCGCATCAACACTGATCGTGAAGCGGGATACGAAGATGTCAAAATTCATGGAGATCGATGCGGCGGATTCCGACAGCCGTGAAACCAAGCTGATTGTCCATC
>JAWOGI010000027.1:0-6428 GCA_046496975.1 Desulfobacteraceae bacterium
TTTATATGAAACAACCGAGTCAGAGCCCCCAGTGGATTTGCCCCGGCTGGAACTTGAGAACCAAAGGAGATAAGGATTTTTTCCCTGCCAGGCGTTAAGAAAATCAGGCTGTTTGAGGACACACTTGACCGCAGTTCCTGATTTTTAGGCTGGCAGGGAAAAAATCCCTCCGACGTTCTCGTGGAGGCCGGGGCAAATCCACTGGGGGCAGCGCAATACTGTTTTTATCTTTGTTGTTAGCACGCTGCTCATGGTCGTTATAAAAAGCGGCTCAACTCCCAATACCCCCTTGTGTTTAAAGGAAAAGTATACTATTAAAACAGAATTTTCAAGGAAGTTTTTTCCATGAAAAATGGAGCGGGTTCCATGGTTTTTACAAAAGTACAGAGAAAGCAGGCCTGACCCCGTTGGCCCGCCAACTGAGACGAGTGGCCGATGTTATGACCAAGCCCCCCATGGATAATCAGTGTAACATTATTATAAAACGGAGCAACGCCTTGACAATCTTTTATGTAGATGGTGAATTTGTTCCCCATGACAAAGCGGTTATCCCTGTTGATGACCTTGCTGTTCTAAGGGGATTTGGGGTGTGTGATCTCATGCGCACATACAATGGAAAACCATATTTTCTGGATGAGCACATCAAGCGCCTTGAAAATTCGGCAAAGGAAATCGGCCTGGTTCTGCCCTGGAGAGGTTCTGAAATCAAGGCAGTCGCCCTTGAAACCCTGAAACGAAACAGCCACATCCAGGAGGCAAATATAAGGATCATCATCACCGGCGGCTCAAGCCCCGATTTTCTCACGCCCCAGGGCCGTTCCAGACTGATCGTCCTGGTCTCTCCCATACCAAAACTTCCCGGGGAATGGTACCGGGACGGGATAAAGGTGATCTCCATTTCGTCCCAGAGAAACGTACCGGATGCAAAGAGCATTTCCTATATTCCAGCCACCATGGCCCTTCAAAAGGCAAAAGCAGAGAACGCCCAGGAAGCGTTGTACGTTGACAAAGACAACTATGTCCAGGAAGCCACCACCAGCAACCTGTTCGCCTTTATCAACAACTGCCTGGTCACCCCTGAAAAAAATGTACTGAAGGGAATCACCCGCAAGGCCATCCTCGCCATCACCGGGGAGATGTTCACAACAGAATTGAGAGAGATCTCCATGGCGGAACTGCTCAAAGCAGAGGAGGTTTTTATCACCGGCACCAACAAGGGAATCGTGCCGGTGGTGCAGGTGGATGAAACCATCATAGGCAGCGGAAAACCCGGGGAACACACCCGGGATATTGCCGAGGCGCTGGAGAGGTATCTTAACCAGTGACCACCTCCTGGCCGGCCATGGTGCCGGTCAGTTTTTCTGAACCAGCCGGTTCAGGGCGGCATCATACTCCTGAACCAGGTTGTCCCAGGCGTATTTTTCCATGAACCGGGACAATTGTCTCTGCAGTGAAAGGTACTCGTCATAATTTTGCAGAACCAGTTCCAGGCGAAGGAGAAGATCGTCAAAACCGCTATAAATCACCTGATCCAACAGGGTATCCGGCATGATCTCGGGATAGGAGAGTCTGTTTGGCACCAGGGGGAAGCACCCCATGCGCACCGCCTCCACAATGGAGATGCCGAAATTTTCCTGGATGGCAGTGCTCACCACCACAGCCCCTTTTTTCAGCCAGTCAAGATATGCCTCTCTCTTTTCAGCGTATCCGAAGACGGCCAGCTCTTCTTTAAAGTGCAAGGCTGCCTCGCTGAACAGTTTCGGCTTTCTCGGGCTGTGTTCTCCAAGCAAAGCCAAGCGGAAGGGGATCTTTTTTTTCTTGATACAGGCCAGGGCCTTAAAAAAAGTTTCCGGGTCCTTGTCATACTCCCACCTGTGGTTCCAGACAATCAGGGGAGCCGAGGGATCAACGGGTTCTTTGGCAATCTTTCCTTTTGGAAACCGGCATCCAGGATAGATCACGTCGGATTTTTTTTCGATCTGTTCACAAACCCATGAAGGAACTGCATCCGGCCGGGTTCTTGTGTACTGATCAACGGCTGACAGAAATCCTTTTCGCTGAAACCAGGAGTTAAAAACCACCTGATCGGCACACAGGGCCGTTGTCATATTGGTAATGCCAAACTGGTAATTTCTTTTTTCTCCGGCGGAGAGGGGGTAGGTAAACTGATTTTCATGGAAATAGACCAGAACCGGCGGGAGGTTTGGGCCTGACAGTGCCTTGAAATCAGTCAGGTTCATCATGTCACAGGCAATGATCCCGTCATACCGGCTTACATTGTCAATGGTTTTGTGGAAATAGAGCGCTGCCCCCTGCATCCGCCATTTCCAGAATTGTGCAGGAAGGGTGACAAGATCGATCTGGTGGCTGGAGTGCTCTTGCAGGCCCAGGGCAAAATCCCTGTGGGAACCGCCAAAAAATGGTTCAAGAAAAAGAAACTTCAATGGTTTTCCCCCTATGCTCACCGGGAAACTAACCTGAATCCCGAAAAAATCGGTTCCCCCTGCCCTGCATAACTGTGCAGGCAGGACAGGGGCTGATGGTTTGATGGAAAAAGGCATTTTATACCCCAACGAGCAGACAGGCGCAACCGTTTGCGGCAAATTATTGCTTTTACCGGCAACAATGGTATGATAGAGATTACCTCTTCAGGCACAGGGGATCCGGGACTTGGTCATAACATCGGTCACCCTGGGGTGGGGTCCGCCAACTGTAACGAGCGCCCCATTTTATGACCAAGCCCGGGCTCTGGAAGAGAATAACATGGATGGGTTGTTTTTTGGAAAACGTGTCGTCTGACAGGAGATCAGACCAGTTACCAGAATTTTTTTGCAAAAGGGATTTAAATGGAAGAACAAGAGAAAAAAAGACATTTTATAAGATCGATTATTCAAGAGGACATCACCACCGGCAAGCATGAAACAATTGTCACCCGTTTTCCTCCAGAACCCAATGGATTTCTCCATATCGGCCACGCAAAATCGATCTGCCTCAACTTCGGCATGGCCGAAGAGTTCCAGGGCCAATGCAACCTCAGGTTTGATGATACCAACCCGGCCAAAGAAGAGCAGAAGTACGTTGATTCCATTGAGGAAGATGTGAAATGGCTGGGATTTGAATGGGGAGAGAGGGCCTTTTACGCCTCGGACTATTTTGATATCCTGTATGATTTTGCCGTGGATCTGATCAAGCAGGGCAAGGCGTTCGTCTGCAGCCTCTCCGGCGACGAGATCCGCCGGCAGCGGGGTACCCTGACCGAACCTGGCAGACAGAGCCCCTACAGGCAGAGAAGTGTTGACGAGAACCTTGATCTGTTCACCCGGATGAAAAACGGAGAGTTCAACGACGGGGAGCATGTGTTGCGGGCCAAGATCGACATGGCCTCCCCCAACATCAACATGCGTGATCCGGTGATTTACCGGATAAAACGAATGGACCACCCAAGGACCGGTGACAAGTGGTGCATCTATCCCATGTACGATTTTACCCACTGCCTCTCCGATGCCCTGGAAGGCATCACCCACTCCCTCTGCACACTGGAGTTCCAGGACCACAGAGCCCTTTACGACTGGATTATCGACCAGGTGGATGCCCCCTGCCATCCCCGGCAGATCGAGTTTGCCCGGATGAACCTCAACTATACGGTGATGAGCAAGAGAAAGATCCAGAAGCTGGTCCAGGAGAATTACATCAACTCCTGGGATGACCCCAGGCTTCCCACCATCGCCGGGCTGAGAAGGAGGGGGTACACCCCCGGCGCCATCCGGAAATTCTGCAGCACCATTGGAGTGAGCAAAAAAGAGAGCCGCATCGACATCGGTCTGCTGGAAAGCTGCCTCCGGGACGATCTCAATGACAGGGCACCCAGGGTGATGGGAGTGATCAACCCCCTCAAGGTGGTGATTGAAAACTGGCCAAAAGATCAGACCGAAGAGCTGGATGCCTGGAACCACCCCCAAAAGCCGGAGATGGGCAAGAGAAAACTTTTCTTTTCCGGAACCATTTTTATAGAAAAAGAGGATTTCATGGAAAACGCTCCTAAAAAGTTTTTCCGCCTGGCACCGGGAAGGGAGGTGAGACTTCGTTACGCCTACTTTATCACCTGCAACCGGGTGATCAAGGATGAAACCACCGGTGAGGTGATCGAGCTGCGCTGCTCCTACGATCCGGCCACCCGGGGGGGGGACGCCCCGGACGGAAGAAAGGTGAAAGGCACCCTGCACTGGGTTTCGGCAGAACAGTGCACTCCTGCCGAAGTTCACCTCTACGACCGGCTCTTTTTAAGTGAAAACCCTGAAGGGGCAGCAGACAAGGATTTTACCGGGAACATCAACCCCGATTCCCTGGTAAAACTGGACCAGGCAAAGCTTGAAAAAGGGCTGGCAGCGGCAGAACCCGGCAAGGTGTTCCAGTTTGAAAGACTCGGGTACTTCTGCCTCGATTCCAGGCATGCCACCGGTGGAAAACCGGTGTTTAACCGGACGGTGACACTGCGGGACACCTGGGCGAAGGTGAAGAAAAAGAATTAAAGCCAGAGTCGTTCCCCAAGGAGAAGCACCAGGGTAACAAAAGAGACGCCGGCGAGGAAAACACGGCTGACGCCGTTGCTTTCAAAGAGGTCAATGGTATGGAACCTGCCGGTAAACCCCCGGCAGACCATTGCCTGGTGAACCCTTTTCGCCCGGCAGGAGGCCCTGACAAACAGCATGCCGGCAAGATAGGCGTAGGTTTTGTAGGAATGCAGTGAAGTGCGGGACTTGAACCCCCTCAGGTGCGCCGCCCTGAGCAGCCGCTTGTATTCGCACTGGATCACGGAGATGTAGCGGTAGGTCATGAGCAGAAGAAACACCGCCTTGTCAGGCACATGGAGCCTGTGCAAAGCGTTCCCCAGGGAGGCAATGGTCATGGTGGCAATAAGAGAAGAAAAAAAGAGAAGAATCGTTATTGACTTCATGGTGATCTTTGCGCAGAGCTCTAAGCCCGGCTGTGTGAAAACCAGGGGACCAAGCCGCGAAAAGGCCTCCCCTTCAAAGGTCAGGGGCAGCACCACCCAGATCATCACAACAAACCAGAAAAGGGGTTTGAGCCGCCTGGCCGCCCCGGCAACACCTATGGACGCAGCGGCAGTAAATGCCAGGGAGAGGATAAAATAGACCCAGAGAAGGATAAAGTTCTCGGACAGGGCCGCTGAAAAGGAGAGCATCACGGCGGCAAGCACCCTGGCACAGGGGTTCACCCGCTGCATGGGGGATGGGATACGGGCAAGGGTTTCATCAATCATTGCTGTTTCCTTGTTTCGCCTCTTGATCATAGCTTCCCTTCACACCCCCCGGTACGATCTCAGGGTAGACCTTGAGTAGAAAAGAGAGGCAAAACCCGGTGACAACGCCTTCGATAATCATCACAGGCATATTGGCAACAATGACGGCAAGGGCCACTTCAAAAAAATTCTTTTCCGTGACCCACAGGGCGGCACCAAGGAGCAGGGCGGAGAAAAAAATCGCACAGGCTCCTGCCAGAAACCCCGCGGCAAATGTGATTCTTTTGCCCTTTCCAATCAAAGGGGAGAAGAGATAGTAGCAGAGAACGGCAGGAACCGCCATGATCACCGTATTCACCCCAAGGGCTGTGATGCCGCCGTATTGAAACAGAACGGCCTGGAGCAGAAGCGCCACGGCAATGGCTGGAAAGGCCGACCATCCCAGCAGGATACCCACAATGCCGTTGAGGATCAGATGAACACTTGAGGGGCCGATGTTCACATGGATAAGGGATGCCACAAAAAAAGCCGATGCCAGAATCGCCACATGGACAATTTTGTCATAATCAAGTTTCTTAAGACCTGCTGCGACTCCGGTAACGGCAAAAACAGCCCCTGCGGCCATCACCGGACCGGATAGTACTCCTTCTGAAATATGCATAACAAAACACCTTGATTCAATTTTTTTCCCTAAAACAAAAAAACCACAAAAGTGTGCCAAAATCATACGCAATGATTCTCCTGACAAACCTTCGTGGTTTCGATTTACCCCTTCACCTCAAAAGCAACGGCCTACCGGGCTTTAAAAGGTGAATTCAATATGTGCTACTGCCTTTTTCAAGCCCTCCCCCATCACACCGGAGGGCTGTAAAATCTGACAAACAAACTTCAACTTGTTTTTACAGGCTTCAACCTGAATTTTCCTATTAATATACCCCCAAGAATAAGGTGTCAACCTTTTTTCATGGTTTTATGTAAGCACGCTGCTCATGGCCGTTTATATGAAACAACCGAGTCAGAGCCCCCAGTGGATTTGCCCCGGCTGGAACTTGAGAACCAAAGGAGATAAGGATTTTTTCCCTGCCAGGCGTTAAGAAAATCAGGCTGTTTGAGGACACACTTGACCGCAGTTCCTGATTTTTAGGCTGGCAGGGAAAAAATTCCTCCG
>JAWOGI010000187.1:0-11556 GCA_046496975.1 Desulfobacteraceae bacterium
CATCACTGTTGACAAGAAAATCCGCACAGCCAAATCCAACCACTGGACTTGGCTTTGCCTCTTCCACCCGTTTTTCGTTCCGACCGGTTTTTTTATATAACGGCCATGCCCTGCGGGCACAACAAAGCATGAAAGTCCGATGCAGAGGCATCCGATTCGGGGTTTTGTCCGTAGCGGTTTTGAGCGGTAGCTGTGAGCATGGATGCTCTAAACAGCTGCCGCTCACCTCGGAGCAGCCCATGGACGGGCTGCGAGAATGAGCGTAGGGCAATACCCCGAATCGGCTGCCGGAATTACACGACTTTCATATAAAAACAACCATAAATCAAGGAGGCGAAAATGGCAAAAAAGAAAATAACAACGTCCTGTCCCCAGTGCGGGTGCTCCGGCGCCACCACTTTGTCCGAAGAAGAACTGAAAGAGCGGTACGGAGATGTGGAAAACATCGAAATGGAGTGCCACGACTGCGTATTGGCCATGGAGGAATCCTCTAAAAAAGAGAAAAACGGCAATGGGTGATACGGTTCAACAGGGCAGGGGGAAGTTCGTTTTTTTCCTAAGGTTTCCCCCTGCATGCCCCCACCCAGGGTGGCCGGTGTTATGACCAGGCCCAGGAGAAACTTGAGTCATGTTTGTATCATTGTAACATGATACAAAGACGCTTCATTATGATACAGAAAAATGAGACTAATAAAATCCAGGAGGGTTCTATATGACACATACGGTCACTTTTTTTTCCCCCTGCCCGTTAACCGAGGGGCAGAAAATACGGATTGAGGAGTCTCCCCTTGCAGGGGACTGGGAGGTGATTGCCGTTACCCGGTCCAAAATAACCCTTCGCTGCCCCCTGTCCGGAAAGGAACTCACAAAGGACAGGCTGTTCTGTTTTACAGAGGAAAAACAGGATGTGTGGCCAAAAACAGATTAGCCGGGGAGACCAGGGAGAAAAGGAAACGCTATTATGAAAACAATACTTGTCATGGCAGCCACCCTGGACGGGAAAATAGGAAGAGATTCATGCCACCCGGCTGACTGGACGGGGCAACAGGATAAGAAGATATTTGTGCAGCTGACAAAGAATGCCGGGGCTGTTATCATGGGCCGCAAGACCTTTGACACCATCGGCAGGGCTCTGCCCGAGAGGAAAAACATTGTCATGACCCGAAGCACCATTGGAACCGCTGGTGAGGGGGATCTGGTTTTTACCTCCCAGCCGCCCGGTGACATTCTGGAATCCCTTGCACTGCAGGGGCATGAAACCGCGGCCCTCATCGGAGGCGCCCAGGTAAATTCCCTGTTTTTAAGAAAAAAGCTCATTGACGAGATTTATCTGACCATTGTGCCGAAAATTTTCGGCACCGGGCTCTCTTTGTTCAATGACGAGGCTGACCTGGACCTGGAGCTTGACAGCGTTCAGCAGCTGAACCAGGGATCTCTGCTGGTGCACTATTGGGTCAAATAACCTGGCAGCCCTTTGCCAGGGCTGCCAGATCGTTTTACCTGATTTTTGCGAATCAGCTATCCGTCCTGGTCGGCCAGGTAGTCGTCGTACATCGATTCCAGGGCCAGCTTGTGCTTTGATTCTTCCTGGACAAGGATGTTAAAGAGTTTTTTGGCATCTGCGTTGTCTGTTTTTTCTGCCAGATCACTGTACAATTTGGCCGCTTTTTCTTCTCTTTTCATGGCCACCCTGAGGATTTCCGGCATGGGCATCCCCTCTTTGTACTCGGTTTCAACCATATAGTCACTGATCTTGAGGTCTGTGATTTTTTTGAACTCATAGGAGTCAATTTTCTCTTTGTCGCCGGCAAGGTCGGAGAAAAGCGCAACGTGTTTTTCTTCTTCCTTTGAAAAATTTTTAAAGGTTTCCTTTAAAGATGTCCTGGTTGCCTGTTCTGCCAGGTTGGTGTAAAAGGCAACAGCTTCTTTTTCCTTGCCGATGGCAAAGTCCAATATTTCATCAAGTGATTTAAACGTCATGGTCCTATTCCTCCTGTAAATGTTAGAAAGTTCGCCTGTTTTCTTCTGCTACAGATTTACACTAAATCGTTTCAAATGTAAATATCATCTCTCAGCAATTCTTGACTTTGCATACCCAAGCCGTGCCCGGTTTTAAGATTAAGGCCTGAAATGCCGATGCTGTCTACTCTGTTTTTTTGCCGGCTGTTTTGGTAATGGCCGATATTATCCATTCTCCGATTGCCTTTTTGGCAATAGAGCCGGTCTCCTGTTTTACGCTGCTCAAGTCCAGTTCCGCCCGGGCCATTGTCTTGTGCCCCCCGGCAGAACCGTGCATGGAAAATGCCTCCTTTGCTGTTGCCCCGGCCCCTTTTCGCAACCCGTCGTTGCGTATGATAATGATCAGCCGTTTGTCATAAATACCTGAAATAATGCTCCAGTTCACCCTGGTAATGGTGAGGAAAAAATCTGCCACCATAACCAGTTCATCGGGTTTTGTAGTGGTCCCGGCGTGGAGGAAGATTCGGTTGTGGAGGATTTCCCGGTTTTTAATGGCATAGCCGAGGAAATCCAGATCGTCCAGGGTCAGGATGGCCCTTTCAACCTTGGTGACAATATTCTTGTCTGCCAGTTTGTAGAGGTATTGGAACGCCTCGATGTCTTTCAGGTGTGCCTGGCGGGTAAAATCCGCAGTGTCGGTTTTGATCCCCAGCATCAGGGCTGCGGCCAGTTTCTGGGAGGGCTTTGTTTTATTTGCCCTGAGGTATTCTGCCAGGATGGTGGCACAGGCGCCGTACTCCTCCCGGATGTCGGCAAAGTCTGCCTGGTCACAGGTCAGGGGATGGTGATCGATAATGGCGTTGTAGTCAAACTCTGCAAATCGCTTGTTGTGGTCCGGCTGGGAGTCCACCACCACAAAGTCGGTATACTCCTTTTTTTTGATATCGTCCAGGTGAACAAGGCCCGGTTCGGTATACTCGATCATGGCAAGATTGTCCGGTCGGGTGATTGTATTGAAGTGGGCGATGGCAACTTTATTGACCTTTCGCCACAGCAGCCGTTTTACTGCCATGGCGCTGGCGATGGCATCCGGGTCGGCATTGATCACCACAAGGACCCTTGAGTTGCCGTTGAAAAGGTTGAAAAAATGTTTTAGTTTTTCTGCATTGCCCATTGGTATCGTTTCCCTGGAAAAGAGGAATGCTCTCCTTTTTCACTGATATTTTGTCCGCCCGTGAAATACCAGGTCAGAACGTTGAGGGGTGTAAAACAGACGGCCGGCGTTCCGGTTAACAATGACACAGGGTTACCCGGCCAGGCCCATCTGTTTGACCAGTTTGGAAAAGCCGCTGGTGTTGCCCAGCATGATGCAGCCGACGGGTTTTCCCTCTTTTTTAACGATTTTCCGGTAGACCTGGTCTTGCTGTTCCACTTCGCTTTCAAGGGTGCCGTCGGGATCGATCTCCCCGGCGGAGGCAAGTTCAATGCCTGCCACCTTGAGGCGGTTGGAGGGGACAACGGTCTTGAAGGTCTCAGAGACGTTTCCAGCCATGTTGGCACCGGCAATTCTTCCCTGCTCCTGGGCTTCCGGCCAGATGCAGAAGTTTGTCTTGTCAAACTGGGCCACGTCTCCAGCGGCATAAATGCCGGCGGTACCGGTGGCCATGGCGCCGTTGACAACAACCCCCTGCTCGGTTTCAAGACTGAGTTTTGCCGGCAGGTCAAGGTTGGACCGCACCCCGGCGGAAAAGAGAACCATATCCGCCGAAAGCTCTTCGCCGGATTCCAGCATGACTTTTTTCACCTCGGTTTCCCCTTTTATCTGGCTGGTTTTTGTTCCCAGCCGGAAGGCAAATCCCTGGTTCTCCAGCATCTCTTTGAGCAGCAGTGCCCCCTCGCTGTCCATCTGTCTTGGCAGCAGACGGTCAAAGAACTCAACCACTGTTACGGAAAGTCCCCTCTGAATAAGGCCGTAGGCGGCTTCAAGACCGAGAAGTCCTCCTCCTATGGCCACGGTGTTTTTGGCTGTCCGGGCAGCTGCAATTATCCGGTCAGCATCGTCAACGGTTTTCAAGGTAAAAACATTGGCAAGATCCTTGCCTGTGATGGGGGGAACAAATGATCTGCTGCCCGTGGCAATGAGCAGCTCGTCATACTGCCACCCGGTGCCCTTGCCGTCAATGGCTTTTTTTTCGGCGGCATCGATATCAACGATCTTGATATTCGTGTGCAGATCAATCTTGTTGTCTTCATACCACTGCTCTTTCCGGATGGAAAGACCGGATCTTTCCTCATGACCTGCCAGGTAATAGGGCAGCTTGATCCTCGAGTAAAACGGGAACTGTTCTTCCGTAACGATGGTAATGGCGCCGTCGGGATCGTTTTTTCGGATTTCCCCGGCAGCCGTGGTGCCGGCCACCCCGTTTCCAATGATCAAATAGGTTTTCATTCTCACTCCTTTGGTTTGCTTAATCGGCGAGTTTGGCAAGCTCTTTGCCGTAATCCTGGGCCATATCCCTGCCGCCGCCCATCCATGATGCTTTGAGCATCAGGGGAGAGCCGGTCATTTTCATGCCGTATATGTTTTTCATGGTGCCGAAGATTCTTTCCGGCGCCTCGCCGCTCCAGCCAAAAGCCCCAAAGGCACCCCCGGGCAGCCCTTTCAGCCCGGCCCTCTCTCCGAGAAACAGCAGCTGTTTCATGGACGAGATCATCTCGCCATGGTAGGTGGGAGATCCAAACACATAGCCGTCATACCCCATAAGATCCTTTTCGTTCTTGATCTCTTTCACCTTTTTGATCTCGGCAGAGTGGCCGTTGATCCTGATGCCCTCGGCAATGAGCTCACCAATTTTTTTTGTCTCACCTGACCTTGTTGCGTAAACGATTAAAAAATTTCCCATTTTTACTCTCCTTTTGTACGGTTTTGTTCCAGGTGGCCCTTTCAAATCTCTTTCAAAAAGACAAGCAATTTGCAGGCCACTTCCGTATGACCCGTTTTTGGCATGGCAGGTGGTATGATCACGGCCTTATGGCGGTTTTTCAGATACGCTCTATTACAGGTCAAGGGTAATCCCCACCGGACAGTGGTCAGAACCGGTGATTTCATTGCTGATAAAGGCCTGCTTCACTGCATTGCGGTCAATGAGGTCTCTGGTGACAAAAAAATAGTCGATGCGCCATCCGGCGTTGTTCTTCCGGGCGTTGAAGCGGTAGGACCACCAGGAGTATTTCACCGTTTCGGGATGGAAATACCGGAAGGTGTCCACGTATCCAAGGGACTCCATTTTGTCCAGAATATCACGTTCCATGCGCAGGAATCCCGAGCGTTTGGCGTTGGGGCCGGGGTTCTTGAGGTCGATTTCGTTGTGCGCCGTGTTGAAGTCGCCTGAAACGACAAGACTTTTTCCCTCGGCCCTCAGCGCTTCGGCATATTCCAGGAACCATTCATAAAAGTCGAGTTTATACTGAAGCCGCTCTTCGTTCATCTGGCCGTTGGGAAAGTAGATGTTGAACAGGGTAAAGGTGTTGAAATCCATCTGAATGACCCGTCCCTCGCTGTCAATTTCAGGCCTGCCAAATTCGGTGATCACCTTGTCAGGGGGTGGTTTGGAATAGGCGGCAACACCGCTGTACCCTTTTTTCACACTTGCATAGGCCCAGAACGAGTCATACCCGTCCATGTGGATCATTGTTTCGGTACGCTGGTCCTGCTGCAGCTTTGTCTCCTGGAGCAGAAGAATGTCCGGGGCAAGTTCGGAAACCACCGAGGTGAAGTTCTTTTTCATAACGGCCCGCAGGCCGTTGACGTTCCAGGATATTAAGGTTAACGGTTTTTTACTTGGCATGGGCCATGGCTCCTGTCGGGAGTTTGTGGGTGTTGTTTTTCGCAATGGAAGAGACGGTGGTTTCTCGAATGTCCCAGCCGTCAAACAGGGGAACTTTGTTGGTGTCAAGAAACAGGGGGGATGGCAACACTGTTCTGTTTTTCTCTGACATATTGACAAGTGCCCTGACAGCATATCCTCTTTTGACAGAATCCGGGGAGTCGAGAAAGTGACAGAGATTCTCGGTTACATTTCCATCCACCATCACTGCATCGGCGGCGGCAAGGTAGGTTCCGACCCCCCACAAGGAACCCCTCTGGAGCATTTCGTGTTCCAGGAAATTTCCCTGGGGGGCGATGTAGGAGAATAGGATGGAGGAAAACTCCTGGGCAAGGGAGTTGCTGTTTGCCAGGATCTCTCCCATGGCCTCAACCGAGCCCCACCCAATGCCGCCGGATTCATCGTTGAGGTTCCACATGATCCTTCGAAGAACGATCCTGGCATCTTCAATGCGGTTTTCCGCAAGGTTCGCGACAAGCCTTCCCATGGCAGCGGTGCTCCTGAACCGGACAAGGTCGTTGATGCTGTAAAAATGGGAAAACAGGGGCCCGGTCACCATTTTGCCGGGGATTTTCTCCAGCTGATCCAATGCCTCTTTTCGTGTTGTCAGCAAAAGAATCTCTCCAACCTCTTTTTTCAGTTTTCTCCAGCGGGGTGTTGCCATTGTCTCTTTCCTTAAAGTCGGGACCGGATTTTTAAACGGGCTGGCCTGCAACCCCGTTTTTTAAAGCTTCAATTCCGATTTTTTCCACCATAAATCCCAGCCGTTCCCGTTTTGAGTTCTCTTTGTAATAGGTGACCAGTTTTAAAATCGTCTCTTCTGCCTGCTCTGATGTTAAATCTTCCATAAAGACGTCTGCCAGTCTTGGCCTCGCAGATCCCATGCCACCCACCATGATGGTCCAGCCCTTTTTTGTGCCGTAAAGGGAGATGTCCTTGATGCAGTTTTCAGCGCACTGGATCTTGCAGCCGCTGACCCCCATTTTCATCTTGCTTGGCAGTTTCATGCCGTGGTAGATGCTGTCCAGCTTCATGCCCATGTCCAGGCTGTTCTGCTGGGCAAGCCGGCAGTAGTGGGTGCCGGGGCACACCTTGATGCTTCGTACGCAGAGGCCGGTGGCGTGCCCGGGGTCCATGCCCAGGTCCTGCCATATCTGGTCCACCTGGTGCTCTTGGATGCCTATTATGGCAATTCGTGCGGCACTGGTTATTTTCAGGTCAGGCACCTTGTGTTTTTCGGCAGCATCGGCAATTTTCCTGAGCAGTTCCGGTGTGACCATTCCGCATGGAACATGGGGTGCAATGGCGTATGTCTTGTTTCCCCTCTGGCGAAGAACTCCTTTTTCACCATCTTTCAGCATGGTTCTCTCCTGTCTGTTTTTTTTTCAGCTTTGCATTCCCTGGCATGGCCGATGCCATGATCAAGACCTGTTTTTTTATATAGTAAAGGTTATGGCACAAACGGGAAAACGAATCAATTGCTTTTGTTACGATCTGGCAATTCTTATTGTCCTTCCGGGCAGGTCGGTTTTATTGTGCTTTTTATCAAATCAACCGGATGAACGGCCAAAAACTGCAATAATCCAACACAGATTCCAGGTTGTTTTTTGCATGGAGGAGCAAAGTTGGAATGGCTGGTCACGATCTGTCTCATGGTACAGAAATGGCGTAAGATACACTTTTGTACCATTGCGGAGAACCGGTAACAAAGACCGGAAAAGTACCATTCCCCTGGCAGCGGAGGCGTTTCCCATACACCAGCTTGCTGACGGTGACGGCAGGAAAAAAAGTAATGCCAGGCATATCCATTGCATTAAGGAGATAATGTAACCGTTTTCCATAGGCTTGTAGGTTGTTTAAAAAAGGAGTATGGTTTATAATTGATAAACCGGACCGGCATTAAACTCTTCTGCAGGAAAGAGGTGTTGTGAAGAGTTCTTTTGCCAAAGACTGGTGGATATGAACAGAAAAACAAAAGGAGAAAAAATGGCCAATTTAAAGGGAACAGAAACGGAAAAAAATTTATTAAAAGCCTTTGCCGGCGAGTCCCAGGCGCGTAACCGATATACCTATTTTGCCTCCCAGGCAAAAAAAGAGGGGTTTGTCCAGATCTCTTCGATCTTTGAAGAGACGGCCAATCATGAAAAAGAGCATGCCAAAAGGCTTTTCAAGTATCTCGAATCAGGAGAAGAGCTTGAGATCACAGCGGCCTTCCCCGCCGGAAAGGTCGGTACCACAATGGAAAATCTCAAAGGAAGCGCTGAAGGGGAAAATTACGAGTATACCTCAATGTACCCCGAGTTTGCTGCAAAGGCCAGGGAAGAGGGGTTTGAAGCTATTGCAAAAACCTTTGAATCCATTGCCGTTGCAGAGAAATACCACGAGGATCGGTATCTGGCCCTGATGGAGAACATTGACAAAGGCAGGGTGTTTAAGAGGGAGAAGAGTGTAACATGGCGGTGCAGAAACTGCGGCTACAATCATCAGGGCGACGAAGCCCCTGATCTCTGCCCTGCATGTGCCCATAAAAAAGATCATTTCGAGTTGATCCCGGCCAACTACTAAGGAGTCCGGCTTCACCAAAAAAAAGGGGCAGAAAAGAGAAAATATCTTTTCTGCCCCTTTGTCTTTGCGGGGGGTTAACACTCAAGTTCTTTTTTAAGCCATTCCTTGATGTTTCCTTCTACGGCATACACTCCCTTGAGCTTGCCGATGTCTTCCATAAATTCCGACTCAAGCCTTTCCGGCAGCCGGAAATTGCCAAGTTCCTCCGAGTCAAATCCTTTTCGCCTCACCAGGGTCAGTATGGGAGGATGGCGCCAGGTGTTAATCACAAAATAGACGGTTTCATTGTCAGTGTCCCTGGAGTTGTAGTAGGCCTGGGAGCGCAGGGGGCCCCACTCAAGGTGGAGGGCAACGGCCTCTTCAGGGGTCATGTTCAGGTCAAGGGCATTGATGATATCGTAGTTGTCTTTGATTTCATTGAGTTTCATAGTCTCCTCCGTTTATGGTATGACTGCTGACGGTATTTTATCAGCATGTGAGTAATAAACGAAGCAAAATATATGCCGTGGTGTTTGTAAATCACTCTGCTTATCGGTGGCGGCCCTGGGCAGGTCCGGCACTGGTTTCCCACGGGCTTTTGGTTATGCCGTGCTGTTTTCGATGATCTTTTGCCCGAGCTTTTGGCCAAGTTCAAAGGATTTTTCAAGATCTTCTTTTTCAGGAACATACTTGACCCTGAGCCCTTCATCAATCACATCAAATTTCATGGCTTCAAATTCTTTGTTGATAATCTTTACCGCCTCGCCGCTCCATCCAAAGGAACCAAAGGCGGCGGCAACCTTGTTTTCCGGCCTCAGTCCCTTGATATAGGTGAGAATGTCGGCAATGACCGGGAAGATGTTGTTGTTCAAGGTGGGAGAGCCCACGGCAATGCCGCCGGAGTGCATCACCTCGGTCATGATATCGCTTCGGTGGCACTGCCGGGTATTCATCAGCTTCACCGGGACACCGCAGGATTCGACTCCCTTTGCAATCTCCCTTGCCATCTTTGCCGTGCTCTTCCACATGGTATCGAAGAGAACAACGGCTTGTTTTCCAGGTGTCTGGCGGCTCCATCTGTCATAGGCCTCAATAATGGTTGTGATGTCTTTTTTCCACAACACCCCGTGGTCAGGGCAGATCATCTCGATTTCAAGTCCGGAATCTTTCACCCCCTTCAAGAGTCCCTGGACCCTGGAAGAGAAATGGAGGAGGATGTTGGCGTAGTATTTGGCAGCATGCTCCATGATCTTTTCTCCGGGCTCGTTGTCAAAAAGGGCGCTGCCTGCGTAGTGCTGGCCAAAGGCGTCACTGGAAAAGAGGATTTTATCTTCCTGAAGA
Source organism: Desulfobacteraceae bacterium (assembly GCA_046496975.1). Taxonomy (GTDB): domain Bacteria; phylum Desulfobacterota; class Desulfobacteria; order Desulfobacterales; family Desulfobacteraceae; genus DATFJZ01. The sequence goes on from JAWOGI010000187.1 coordinate 9,732, forward strand.
TAGGTGAACATGCTGTCCGGCCAGTGGAGCATCTTGGTTTCCATGAAAGATAGGGTCCTTTTGCCGATGCTCAGCTCCTGGCCGTTTTCAACCTTCTGCAGGTTGAGTTTCTTGGAAAAATGGCTTTTAAGGTTTTTCAGCCCCATTTTAGAGCAGTAAACCGGCTTCTCTTCACCGATGATGTGCATCACCTCGGGCAGGCAGCCGGAGTGGTCCATCTCCGTGTGATTGCTGATCACAATGTCGATTTCAGAAGGATCGATGATTTTGCTGATGTTGCTGAGCAGTTCGTCTTTGAACTCCTTTTTTACCGTATCGATGAGCACATTTTTTTCATCCAGGATGAGAAATGCATTGTAGGATGTTCCCTGGTAAGTTGAGTAGCCGTGAAAGTCCCTGATATCCCAGTCACGGCACCCAACGGAATAGACTCTGTCTGCGATTTCAACCGGTTTGTTCATTTTAACCTCTCCTTGTCTTTGTTCGTTTTGCTGAAAGTTATGATCACGTTAATTTATGACGGGTATGCAATCTTTCTGCCACTCTTTCCCTGGCATAAAAAAGGGGCTTGGTCATAACATCGGCCACTTGTCATTTGCCTGACCCCACCCCCATCTCTGTTTCATAGCACTGTTTTTGGATGATTGCAAAAAAATACCTCTGCTTTTGTTCTGGCCCTGATCATACCTTTAACCCAATTTACCGGTTCCTGGATTGTTGGACGGCAATTTCGTCCTTGAAATTGCCGATCTGATGTAATACTCTTTATATTTTTCAAGGGTCATGCAATAATATCAGGTGACCTGGGAGTTCGGGCTGGACAAAACAGCCAAAGTTTTATGAAAAGCGGCACATTTTTTGCTTCCCGTTTAGTGGCAAGGCGAGTTGCTGGCAATACAAGGTTTTCCAGTGTACCGAAACAGTTCAGAAAGCAGGTGTGTCTTTTATATGAAAGCCATTAGCCTTTAGTTATTAGCAGTTAGCTATTAGCCATCTGCCTGCCTTCAAAAGCTAACGGCTAATAGCTGACTGCTTTCATGCTTCGTTGTGATGCACCGCATCATGGTGGTTTTATAAGCAGTGGAATTATTTTGGGGAGGATGAGATGAATATTGACAGAATGGTCTTTGCCTTTGCAGGCACCATGGTACTTTTAAGTGTTGTTTTTGCTGTTTCCCACAGCCTTTACTGGCTCTGGCTGACAGCTTTTGTGGGGGCGAATCTCTTGCAGTCGTCGTTTACAGGGTTCTGTCCCCTTGCCCTGGTTTTAAAATCTCTGGGTTACAAACCAGGCAGTGCATTTTAATTGATTGATAATTTTAACTGATGGACAAAAGGAGAGTGAGAAACATGAAAAAGTATGTATGTGATCTTTGCGGTTACGTTTATGACCCTGCAGCCGGTGATCCGGACAACGGTGTCGATCCTGGAACAAGCTTTGATGATCTTCCCGACGACTGGGAGTGCCCTGTTTGCGGTGCATCCAAAGAGGACTTCTCTCCGGAAGATTAACAGCAGCAGCTGCTGCCGGCATCAAACCGCCGGCAGCATTTATCAATGGTGTAAAAAACTATCCAAGGGGTTTGAATGCTTTGGGACTGGCGCCGCAGACAGGGCATTTCCACTTTTCCGGCAGTTCTTCAAATTTTACGCCTTTGGGTATCTTTCCTTTTCTATCCCCTTTTTCAGGGTTGAAAAGGTAACCGCAGTTTGTGGTCTGGCACTGGCACATTTCCTCTGGTTGTGGCATTTAACATCTCCTCTGTCATAAAGTTCAGGGTTGTCACAGGTTGTTCCTGTAAAGTCTGGTTCCTCCCCTGTGTCG
>JAWOGI010000263.1:0-4355 GCA_046496975.1 Desulfobacteraceae bacterium
ATTTCTCCTCATGGCCGAAGAACTCCGGCTCACTTCTCCCGATTGACAGCCGCAGCGGCGGTGATAACACCGGCCAGGGGAGGAGACCGTTTCTTATAACGGCCATGCCCTGCGGGCACAACAAAGGATGGGTCGTAGACGCGGAGCCAAGTCCGTTGCAGAGGCAGCCGGTTCGGGGTTTTGCCCGTAGCGGTTTTGAGCGGTAGCTGTGAGCATGGATGCTCTAAACAGCTGCCGCTCACCTCGGAGCAGCCCATGGACGGGCTGCGTGACTCGAAGAGGAGCCCTGGCTCCATGAGCGTAGGGCAATACCCCGAATCGTCTGCCGGGATTACACGACTTTCATATAAACCGGCATGGCCGGCCCATGGTCATGGAATCGGCCACAACGAAAATTGAAACGCCGCCAACGGCAAGGCTCTATCGAGCGTTTCTTATAAAAAAAGGGAGGGGACGGTGACAGATTCTTCACGACTATACAACCGGACATACGAGGTGCTCTCCAGTGCCCTGGACGTCTCTGCCCGCCGCCACAATCTCATCACCGGCAATATCGCCAATGTGGACACCATCGGCTATAAACCCAGTGACATTGATTTCAAAAAAACCCTTGAAAATGTGCTGGACCATGACAACGCCGGGGACAAGGGGATCGAAACAACCAATGACAGGCATTTTTCAGGGATTGACTCTTCTTTCTATTCCATGAGGGGCAGTAACAGCGAAAATGTAGATCTTGAACACCTGGATTCGGTGAACATCGATACCGAAATGACAAATCTTGTGGAAAACAACATCAAATACAGAACAACAACAGAGATGCTGCTGAGAAAGATGACCATTCTGCGCCATGCCATCCAAGAAGGAGGAAAATAGATTATGGATCTGCTCAATGCAATGAAGGTGAGTAAAACCGCCCTTGCCGCCCATAGAACCAAAATGAATCTGATCGCAGAAAACCTTGCCAATGTTGATACGACAAGGACCCTCCAGGGGGGGCCCTACCGAAGGAAAATGGCCGTTTTAGAGGGGCAGTCCCTGGATCAGTTTCAAACCGTTCTCCAGAAAAAACAGCAGGAGGGCCAGGGGCCAAATATTGAGATAAGCCCCATCACCTTTGATTCAAACGAGAAAGGATACCAGGGGACGGGGGTTGAGGTTGCTGAAATTGTCCAGTCCCAGGAGGATTTCAGGCTGGTCCACAACCCGGCCCATCCCGATGCTGATCCCGTGACGGGGTATGTGGCCATGCCCAATGTGGATCACCTTACCGAGGTTGCCGACATGGTCGTTGCCAAGCGCTCCTACGAGGCCAGTGTCACTGCCATGTCCAACACCAAGAGCATGATACTCAAGGCCCTTGAGATCGGCAAGTAGGCTTTTGATACGGTTAAAACAACGGGTTGAAACAGGAGAATTACAGATGAATACCATAACAGGTGCAGGAAAAATTACCATGAACACCCAGCCTCTCTCCCAGCGGCTTGAGCAGCGGGATACCTCCTTTGCAGAGAGAGTCAAATCCGCGGTTGAGGATGTGAACAGCAAACAGAACAAGGCGGATGATGCCATCGAATCGGTGATCAATGGTGAATTGGGGGTTCACGAAGGCATGATGGCCATTGGAAAGGCCGATACTTCGCTGAAGTTCTTGACCGCGGTCCGGGGCAAGGCCATGGAAGCGTACAAAGAGATCATCCGTATGCAGATATAGACAAGAGACAAGAGACAAGAGACAAGTCTCGACCTTATTCAAGTTTCATGGTTTGTTGTGAGCACGCTGCTCATGGGGGTTATAACAAAAGAGAGCAGGGAAGAGTGGTTTTATGAATCCGGTATTGGAACAGATCGTTACTATTTATAAAGAGATGCCCCTGGCACGGAAGATCGTGTTCGGTGTGCTGATTCTGATGTTGGTGGCAGGCTTTACCACCATGTTTTTATGGGCCAACAAAACAGAGTACAAGGTCGCCTATACCGAACTTTCCGAAACCGATGCCTCGGCAATTGTGGAAAAGCTCAAGGAGGCCAACACCCCCTACAAGCTTGCCAGCGGCGGCACCACCATCATGGTTCCCTCCGGCCAGGTTTACGAGGTGAGGCTTTCCATGGCCAGCGAGGGAATTCCCAAGGGCTCCGGGGTGGGGTATGAAATCTTTGACCAGACCGATTTCGGTACCACTGAATTTGTTCAGAAGATCAATAAAAAACGGGCCATCCAGGGGGAGCTTGCCAGAACCATCCGGGCCTTCGACGAGGTCAAAGAGGCCAAGGTGATGATTGTACTGCCCAAGGATTCGGTGTTCGTGGAAGAGACAAAAAAGCCGTCGGCCTCGATTCTTCTCGAGCTTGAATCCGACCTGGACCAGGGCAAGGTGGCAGCCGTTGCCCATCTGGTGGCTTCTTCCATCGAGGACCTTACCCCCAAGCTTGTGACCATTGTGGATACGGCCGGCAGGATACTCTTCGAGGGCAAGTCCGAAGAGGAGAAGAGCCGGATCGAGGCGAGGAACCTTGCCGATGCCCAGTACAAGTACAAGGTGCGGTACGAAAAAAACATAGCCGACCGGATACAGACCATGCTTGAACGCATAGTCGGTAAGGACAAGGCCATTGTCCGGGTCACCTCTGAACTGGATTTCAGTACGAGCAGTGTCAACGAAGAGATCTACGATCCCTTTGAGCGGGAGACCACCTTTGTTCGCAGCGAAAAGCTCCAGGCGGAAGAATCCACCCGGCCCACCCAGCCGCCGGGGGACCCGTCCAGCGTCAATCCTGTGGTGCCCCCCGGCGGGGAGCAAGGCCAGGGAATGGCAAGGGTAAACAAGAAAGACGACACGGTGAACTACGAGCTGAGCCGGAGGACCCGCCAGACGGTAAAGCCCATGGCGGTCTTGGAAAGGCTCTCGGTGGCTGCCGTTGTTGACGGGAAATATGAGTACAAGACCGACGAGTCGGGCAACCGGGTGAGAGCATACGTCCCCAGATCCCAGTCGGAGATGCAGCAGTTTGCCGATATTGTTGTCAAGGCCATGGGGTACAATGAAGGCCGGCAGGACCAGGTCTCCATGGAGTGCTTCCCCTTTGCCTCCATCGATGAAATGGGAGGGCCCGAGCCTGAACTCAAGGGGTGGCGCATGGTCCAGAAAGAGTACGGCAGAACCATTGCCAACCTTCTGCTGGTTCTTTTGCTGTTTCTCTTTGTCATCCGCCCCGTTATCAAGACGATAAAGGGAATCAAAGAGACTGTGGAGCAAAAGGAGCTTCCAGGACCCGAGGAGAGAGCTCTTCTTGAAGAGGGCAGGGAAGAGAAGGGTCCCGGGTTTGCCGAGATGACAGCCGAAGAACAGAAACACCATCTGGAGACGATGTCGGAAAGTGAGCGGTCAGCCTTTTTTGCCGCCATGACCCCGGCCGACAAAGAGGCGTACCTGGACAATCTCTCTGTATCTGAAAAGGCCGCATGGTACGCCCGGCATGACGTTGCCAGGACGGCAAACATCATTAAAGGCTGGCTCAGCGAAGCCGGGGAGGAGGAGGAGTAGTGGCAAAAAAAGAGCTCGACCCCAAAAATATGACAGGGGCCCAGAAATCTGCGGTTTTTCTGCTTTCCATGGGCGAGGAGTACGCTTCCCAGGTGTTTGAAAAGATGAACGATGATGAGATCAGGGAGATCGCCTTTGAGATGTCCAACATCGACTTTATCACCCCGGAGATGCTGGAGGCGGTCTCTTCCGGCTTTGTTGAGAGTTTTGAAGGCGAGACCAAGCTGGTGGTGGAGGGCAGCTCTTTTTTGAAAAAAGCCATCGCCGGCAGCCGGGACCAGGAGAAAGCCAGTGCCATCTTTGAAGATATTGAGAACAGAAAACGGGACATGCCCTTTGCCTGGAGCAAGAATGTCAACATTGCCACCCTTGCCGGATATGTGGAAGGAGAACATCCCCAGACCATTGCCATGGTCCTGGCCCACATGCCTGCGGAAATTGCCGCAGAGATTCTCATGGCAGTGCCCGATGAGAAAAAGGGGGACATTGCCCTGCGTATTGCAAAGCTTGGCCAGATTTCGGAAGATGTGGTCAGGGACGTGGACAAGGCCCTGCGTTACGAACTCAGCGGTGCTGTGGGTCCCGGCGGCAAGGCCGGAGGGGTCCAGGTGCTTGTGGACATTATCAACGGGGTTGACAAGTCCACCGAAGATCTGGTCATGGAGCAGGTGGAAGAGGACAGCGCCGAAATGGCCAATGACATCCGTAACATGATGTTTGTGTTCGAAGACATGGTTTCCATTGATGACCGGGCCATGAGGGAGATTTTGAAAAAGGTCGAGGGGCAGCAGCTGACCTACGCCTTGAAGA
>JAWOGI010000322.1:0-11639 GCA_046496975.1 Desulfobacteraceae bacterium
GGCCAACGGGGTCAGGCTTTTGTTATTGACGTTATCGGACAGAACAGCACAGTCAAACCATAAAGCATGCGATAATGTTAATAACGAAAAGGTGAACCCACCCCAGGGTGGCCGATGTTATGACCAAGCCCCTTTTGAATTTGGGAGAAGAGGGATATACGGTGTGTAATCACTTCAAATAATGAAACAAACAGAAAATACGAAACAGGGACGGGTTATGGATATTACTATTATTGGTGCCGGCGCCATGGGCAGCCTTTTCGGATCAATGCTCGCCAAATCCGGCAACAGGGTCTTTCTTGCCGATATCTGGAAAGAGCACGTCAATGCCATCAACGAAAAAGGACTTGGGATCGAGCACAATGGCAAAACGGAACGGATAGGGATCAAAGCTTCAACCAGCACCCACGATGCTCCGAAATCGGACCTGGTGATTGTGTTTGTCAAGTCCACCCAGACCGGAGAAGCTGCTGTCCAGGCATTGACCTGTTTGAAAGAGTCCGGGATGGTTCTGACCGTTCAAAACGGAATGGGCAATGCCGAAACCATTGCAGGGTTTGTCGATCCCGGCAGGGTGATTACCGGCACCACCTCCTACGGCGCTACCATCCTCGGCCCGGGATTGATCCGCCATGCAGGGGCCGGTCCCACACTGATCGGACTCTGGTCAGAGAAAAGCTCCTATGACCTGAAAAAAATAAAGGAGCTTTTCTGCAGTTCCGGCATTGACACCACCATCGCCGAGGATATCCATGAAATTATCTGGAAAAAGCTGGTGATCAATGTCGGCATCAATGCCATCACTGCCCTGACAGGAATAAAGAACGGCGGTATTTTTGATCTTGCCGTTACACGGGCACTGGTGCGGTCAGCTGTAAATGAAGCGTGCGAGGTGGCCAGGGCCCACGGTATCACCTTTTCCCCCAGTATTGCCGAACAGGTGTTTACCGTTGCCAAGGCAACGGGGTTTAACCGGTCTTCCATGGGACAGGATGTGGACCATCAACGGCAGACCGAAATCGATGCCATCAACGGTGCTGTTGTCAGGCTGGCAGGAGAAAAAAACATTCATGTTCCTGTGAATCAGACGCTGACAGCTCTGGTGGAAACCCTCCAGAACAATTATAAATAACGAAAATTTCCCATGTGAGGGGTCAGGCCTGCGTTATTGTCATTATCTACGGCGTTTTTGGGATTATACTGGATAGGGAAGATAATGACAATAACGCAGGCCTGACCCCACTTGTTCATTGACCAGTCTCATCGCCTGGACGCTGTTTTTCTCCGGAGAGGGAAACGAAATGGCTTCAGGGGGGTGGGTTAACCCCAGGAGGGAAAAATGGAAACCGGTAAAATAACAACAGAGGATATCAGGCAGGCAAAAGCAGACAACCGGAAAATCACCATGGTAACGGCCTATGATTATCCCCTGGGCCTGATTGCCCATGAGGCCGGGGTGGATTCCGTTCTGGTGGGGGATTCTCTTGGCATGGTGGTCCTGGGCCTTGACAGCACGGTGGAAGTTACCATGGAGGACATGATCCACCACATCAAAGCCGTGGTAAGGGGCTGCAAAACCCCCATGGTGGTTGGTGACATGCCGTTCATGAGCTACAACACCTCCATAAGGGAAGCCATCGTCAATGCCGGCCGGCTGGTCAAGGAGGGGGGCTGCGATGTGGTCAAGCTTGAAGGCGGCGTGAATTTTGCCCCCACTGTTTCTGCCATTGTAAAGGCCGGGATACCGGTCCAGGGCCATATCGGACTCACTCCCCAGACCGCCGGCGCCCTTGGCGGCATGAAAATGCAGGGAAGGGATGCGGCAGCCGCCAGGGCCATTGTTGACGATGCCAGGGCACTTGAAGAGGCCGGTGTCTTTTCCATCATCATTGAGGCAGTTCCAGCCCCCCTTGCGAAGATTGTTGCCCAGGCGGTCGCCGTTCCGGTGATCGGCATCGGGGCAGGAAAGGATGTTGACGGGCAGGTTCTGGTCACCCATGACATGATCGGTCTGTTTGACAGATTTGTGCCAAAGTTTGTCAAGCAGTACACCAACATAAGGCCGGTGATCCTGGATGCTGTCAAAGCGTACAAGAACGATGTCACCAGCCAGGCGTTTCCGGGTGAGGAGCACTCCTTTGCCATGCCTGATTCTGTCCTTGAAACGTTGAAAAAAGAGTTTATATGAAAGTCGTGTAATCCCGGCAGCCGATTCGGGGTATTGCCCTACGCTCATGGAGCCAGAGCTCCTCTTCGAGTCACGCAGCCCGTCCATGGGCTGCTCCGAGGTGAGCGGCAGCTGTTTAGAGCATCCATGCTCACAGCTGCCGCTCAAAACCGCTACGGGCAAAACCCCGAACCGGCTGCCTCTAATTCGACTTTTTACCTTTGTTGTGAGCACGCTGCTCATGGCCGTTATAAAGAAACTTGAGAATTAAGTGTTTAGCAGTCAGCTAAAACTTAAAACTTAAAACTCTCATACAAGGAGGAGGGCATGGGAAAGACAGGTAAAATTTTACTGGCGGTGGTTGGGGTTTTGGGTGCCGCTGTCATCGGCCTCTCTCTTTTTATAAGCTTTTTTCTGACAGAAGAGCGCCTGAAGGCCATAATTATTCCCAAAGCAGAAGAGAGCCTGGGCAGGAGTGTGGCCATGGAGGGGATCAAGGCGAGCCTGTTCAGCGGCATCACCATTGATAATGTTGCTGTAAAAGAGAAGGATAAAACCGGTGATTTTGTCACGGTGAAAAAATTTGTGTTAAGCTACAAGCTGATGCCCCTGCTGAACAAAAAAGTGGTGGTCAGTGAAATTCGGGTGGTGGAACCGAAAATATCCGTTGTTCGCGACAAAAAAGGGCGTTTCAATTATGAATCCCTTGCTGTCCTGGATTCATCGAAAAAGCCCGTGCCGGAAAAATCCGAGCCGGATCAGAAAGAAAAAGCCGCGGCCCTGCCGTTGGCGTTGACCGTTGATAAGATTACCGTTTCAAAGGCTGAATTGACCTTTACCGACCAGCTTGGCGAGCTGCCGGACATCAAGGGCAGCGGTGACCTCAACCTGGGGCTTGCCATGGGCACCGATTTTGCCTCGCTGAGTTACAAAGGCGACCTCGACTTTCTGGTGGATGCGGTTTACAGGGATCTTGCCTCAAGCATCAAAGGAAAAACCCAATTTGATCAGCATAAGGTCGCCTTTGGTATGGATGCGGCCATTGACAGTGAAACCGCCAGGGTTGAGGGCAGTGTAAAAAATTACACCAAAGCGCCGGATATCCAGCTGGATATCTCAAGTGAAAAACTCGATATCGACCATTTGATGGCCCTGCTGGCAGGCCTCGGCTCCCCGGCGTCCAAGGAGAAAAGCCGGTCAGGCACAACAAAATCCAAACCGGCCACACCCATTGCCCGGGATCTTCCCGAGGGGCTGAAGGCCGCCGGAAGCATCAGCGTTGCCGAGGCCCGTTACAATGAACTGCCTGTCAGGGATTTTCTGGTCCAGTACTCCCTTGACCAGGGAATCTTCAAGGTAAAAGAGTTTTCAGCGAACATGGCAGACGGGCAGGTGGCAAGTGACCTGGAAATGGATCTCAATCTGCCGGCACCTGCCTATAAAGGCCGGGTTACCGTCAAAGACCTTCAGGTGATCTCTGCCGTGGCAGGCATCATGGAAAAAAAGTTCGATCAGATCTCCGGGGCTTTCAATTCCGATTTTACCTACAGCGGACAGGGATTCGATCCGGAGGCCATCAAAAAGAGCCTGACCCTTTCCGGTGAATACGGCCTTTTCAACGGGGAGATCAAAAACAACCCGATCACCGATGCTTTGGCCCTGCTGTTCAAGCTGGATGCCCTGAAAAAAATCTCCTTTGATAAAATGGACGGCAATGTGAAAATAGAGGACGGGATTGCCCTGCTGAACACAAAGATGAACGGCAGCAGGGTTTCCGGTTCTGCCAGGGGCAAGGTCGGCCTGGACGGCAGCCTGGATCTGCCCCTTGTACTGAGGTTTTCTCCGGAGCTGAGCGAGAGATTGACCAGCAAACTCTCTTTTGCCAGGCACCTTGTCGATGAAAAAGGGCAGGCAGAACTGAAGCTGAAGCTTCTGGGGACTGTTGACCGGCCAAAACCAATGCTGGATCTGGGGGAAAGCCAAAAAAAGCTCGTTGAAACCCTCACCGACAAGGCGGCAAAAGAAATTCAAAGGGCGTTGTCCAAGGAGCCCGGGGAGAAAAGCAGCACATCGAAACCCCAAGAGCAGGCCAAGGAACTTTTGAAGGGGCTGTTCCAGTAACGGTCTTTGACCTCCCTGTTTTTCCCTTCTTCTGCCTTTTTTGTTGACTTATCATGCATTCATGCTATCTTAAATTAGAATATTAATTTTAGGAGAATTTATGAATACCATAAAAACAGTCGGCAGTAGCGGGCAGATCTCCCTGGGCAAAAAATTTGCAGGTCAAACCGTAATGTTGGATGAAATTGACACAGGCGTTTGGATTGTCAAGCTGGGTCGTTTCATTCCAGATAATGAAAAGTGGCTTCATAGGCCGAATGTCCAAGTTGAACTCCAAGAAGCGATTGCCTGGGCAGAGAAAAATCCGCCCGAGGATACTGATTTTGAGGAATTAGAAACCCTGATCAAATGATGACCCAGAAAACAAATCAACTCATACGTTTGGATTTGAACAATCCTGTCTTTCAACGTTTGCTTTTCAACCTGTCCAAAAGCGATCAGCACAACACCCTTAATACTTTGCGGAAATTGGCAAACATGACATGGCAGCAGGTATATTCAGATCATGGTTTAAAATGGGAAGTGATTCTATCACAAAAGGGTCCGGAAGGTAATAAGCTTTACAGTTTTCGAATCGGCAAGGGGTTTAGGGGAATAGCATATCGTGACAGGGTATGGCTGCGCCTGTTGTCGTTACATCCTGATCATGATTCAGCTTATCAGTAAGGGATACGGACAAAAGACTCCCCCTAATTCAAACCCTTGGCTCTCTTCTACTCCAGGCACCCCTTGGAAGTTCCCTGGTCAATGGCAACGGGATAGCAGCCGTCAAAACAGGCCTTGCAGAAAAAGTCCTCCGGCTCATCGGTGCCCGATGTGGCCTTGAGCAGTCCTTCTAGGGAGAGGTAGTGGAGGGAATCCAGCCCGATATATTGACGCAGCTCTTCAATGGTCATTTTGGCTGCGATGAGTTCTCCCTTGTTGGAAAAATCGATTCCATAATAGCAGGGAAATCTGTGGGGAGGGCAGCTGACCCGCATGTGGATCTTGTTCACCCCAAGCTCGCGCATGGCCCTGATTCTGGTCTTGGCTGTGGTGCCCCGAATAATGGAATCTTCGATGATGATAACGTCCTTACCCTTGAGCAGCTCCTTGACCGGGTTGAGTTTCATCCTGACGCTGAAGTCCCGCATGTTCTGGGTGGGCTGGATAAAGGTCCTGCCCACATAGTGGTTCCGGATCATCCCCATTTCAAAGGGGATTTTGGAGGCCTCGCTGTATCCGATGGCAGCATAGTTGCCTGAATCGGGGAATGGCATGACAATATCGGCTTCTACAGGTGCTTCCTCGGCAAGTGCCCGGCCGTAGGCCTTCCTTGTCTGATAGACATTCTTGCTGTAGATGGTGCTGTCCGGCCGGGAAAAATAGATATATTCAAAAATACAGAAGTTTTTCTGTTTGGGTTTTTCCGTGAAAAAGCTCTTGACCCCGTCTTCGTTGATGATAACGATCTCCCCGGGTTCCAGTTCCCGGATGAATTCTGCCTGGAGCAGGTCAAGGGCGCAGGATTCCGAGGCAAGAACGTAGTGCTGGTTGAGTTTGCCAAGGCACAGGGGTCTCAGCCCGTTGGGGTCCTTGACCCCGATCACTTCTCCCTTGCCCGTAAGAATGGTGAAGGAATAGGCCCCCTTGAGCCTGGCCGTCATGTTGAGCAGGGCCTGCTCAAGGCCGTATTTCAAGTTTTTGATCAGGATGTGCAGGGCCACTTCACTGTCAATGGTGGTCTGAAAAATCGAGCCGTCGTTTTCGAGTTCTTTTTTCAGGGTGTGGGCATTGACAAGGTTGCCGTTGTGGGCAATGGCATAGGATTTTCCCATGTGGTTGACCATAAAGGGCTGGGTGTTGGCAAGGGTCGAACTGCCCGTGGTGGAGTATCGGACATGGCCGATGGCACTGCCGCCGTCAAGGGTGTCAAGCTTGTCCATGTCAAAAATATCGGACACGAGCCCCATGGCGTTGTGGGTGGCGATCTTTTTTCCCCGGGCCACTGCGATGCCGGCACTTTCCTGACCCCGGTGCTGGAGGGCGTACAATCCAAAATAGGTGATTTTGGCCGCCTCGGGATGTTCGTATATTCCAAAAACACCGCAGGCCTCGCGGGGCCCGCCATTGTCTGCTTGTGAAGGGTTCATGTTATCCTGTCCTGCTTAAAAGTTTCACGTTAATGACAAACTTTTCTTCTATCATGTTTAAGAAGGGAACTCAAGGCGTAAGATAAGATTTCAATCTACACCCATTGACTACTAAAACAAATCTTTTCCCAGGGCTTTTCTTTTTAGGGCAAGAACCTTAGGGCGTGCACCACGCTTCATATTAAACTGCAATCCTGATCGATAAATTTCCGGCATATAAAACTTCATGGATCCATCGGATGTATCTTCAGATTCCATTATGACTCCCATATCAACCAACATTTCGACAACGGACGAAGTTAGATCGTATTGTTTTGCAGTAAAAGGAACCACACGATCGCTTGGTTTAATTTGTTTTTCAAACTGATCAAACCATTTTTTGAAATCCGGAAATTCTTCTTTCGCTTCTGATATTTTCTTTTTGCTGCAAGGTTCAAGGGAACGGCGTATTGCTACGGGAGGTAGTGTTCGAGACTCCTTCCATAGGTCTGTTTTTACTTGGTTTGGGAGTTCCAGGCTCATTTTTGAAGCATAAAGAAGGATTCTTACAATATCGCGAGCTTGAAGCCGTCCCTTGAAATCGGTCAATGCCGCATAAACCCATCTGGCCGTATTCGCTTCATTGGATTTATCTCGACCAAGTTTTCGTCCCCAAAGCAGTTCGAGTTTTTCTAAGATTTGTTCATTAGTCAGTGTCGTGACAGGTGTGTTCTGAAACTCATGGAGGTGAGCTTGAGCACAAATCCAATAGACTAATTTGAGAAATGATGTCGCATTCCAGGAAAGTGTATAAGAAGCATAAAGGGATTCAAATTGGCCCCGGTTTTGGGTGATGCAGTGTTTTATAAAATCTCGTCTGACAAAAACAATCAATCCCCAGTAAAGATCTCTTATCTCAGATATTCTGTTAGGCAGAAGCAATAACGCATTTAATGCCCGCTGTTGAGATGTGTTGTTTGCAATCTCTGTAAAAATATCTTCGAGTCCATCAATGAGAAAAATGATTTTGACATTTCTTTCTTTTAAAAAATTATTGAATTGTTTGATAGCAGGTGTCGGGTTTTCATACCCGATTGCTTCGGAAAAAAGGCTTAACCAAAATTCTGACCATTGTGCATGATCGAAATCTGAATTTGTTTTGACAGCCCTAACGATTTTGTCAAAAAACTCAGAATGAATGAAATTATTTGAAGCTCCGAGGCCTTTATACAGATCATCCCGGGTTTTGTTTAATATCTCCTGCGCTGGCCGATCAAGGTTGGTGGGATGCAATAAAGGAAAAAGATACCCCTGAAAATCACCAACTGGAGATTCTCCTGAAACTTTTTTGATGAATTCTGACCACAACCCTACCCGTGCTATTTGAAGGTAACAAAAAGTTTTTCCTGCTCCCTTCGCTCCTATGGACACAATTCGGGGTGGCTCATTGTTAAATCTTTTAACCATGTTGGTTATAGGATCTGTAATTAAAAAATCCGCACTTTCTCCTCGTTCTGCAAACTCATATTTTTCGCAAATATCTTTAAGGTTTACAATGTCCGATTCTGTAGACTGCACGCTAATTTTAGGCTGAATAACACAGAATTTGTCTTCTGCCCATTCCTGTGCCATTTGAGTCATAGCCGTTTGAGTCAACTTTCTATGTGCTTCTTCCCAGCTTGACACACTCATTAAATCTTGAGCGAAAGGCATTTCAATAAGTGGAAGTTGCCCTGTATCGGATTGGCCCCCATTAGGGTCCTCTAAATCAAAAGCTTCGTTCAAAATGGAAATGGCCTGTTCAAATTCATCCAGTTTTTTAAGGTCCTCTGTGAGCATGCTGAGGATCACATTCGGTATGATAAATTGATCCGCAGATTCATCTTCATCTCTATAAGGAAAGTGTCTCATCATTTTAGCCAATTGCCTCAAAACCATGGAAGTACCCCGTATGGACTGTTCAGCAATCGTTGTCACTAAAAAATTTTCGACTCTCGGATCAAATAGGAGGGGACTTGAAATTTCACTTAAACCGGCACGCATATCCACAAAAATATGATCTACATTAAGCCGGGAACCAAGTTTTTCTATCTCCTTGGTATAATTCCAAGGACCATGTACTCCTTTTGTAATATTTTCCGGTAAAATAGGAGTGTCAAATAACTGCTCTTCATTTGTAAAAGCAGGCAGAATAAATATCTCCGAATTGGTATGAGAAATTGATGAACGCTGAAGCTCTTCTGAAAAAAAATCAACGACATCGTGTTCATCCTCCGGAGGATAATGGATAGCTTCTAAATAATTAATGAAGGAAACCCTGGACCTGTTTCCCTCTTTCTGAACCCAATAGGTTATACCCGGAGCTTCGATATCCGAATCGATGATAAGCAATCGGGTCTTCTTGTTGATAGGGGCTTTGTCTATTAATGCAAAAACATAACACATCAATGCCGTTGTCCGGCCAACCCCTCCCTTAAAGGAGTGGAATCCTGTAATGGGAGTAATGAGTTGTCGAGGTTCTGGAATTTGATTTTTTTTCTGCGTTTCGTCTATATAATTTTTTAAATAAATAACTTCCTGCCATAAAGGCTTTGGTGGTGTGTCTCGAAAAAAGGGAGAATCTTCATTAATGAGCTCGACCTTCAATTTTGCATTGCCCAGATCCAGGGTGATTTCCTTTTTTTGCTCATCGTACCATTCTCCAAACCAGTCATTTAAAATGGAATGTGCACATTTTTCCCCTTTTTCAGGATCAACACCGATTTCAATGGCATCATAAAAACAGTGAAAGCTTTGAATGCCTTTGGGTAGTGCCGCGTAATTGGCTGTCTTTTTTCGAAGTATTCTTTCCACATCCAACCATGTAAACATTTTCATAACAACTTATCCTTGATCCAGTCATTGATACTTTTTAATTTTTTTTCTAATTCAGAATCCTTGATGCTTATGCAGTTTCCCCCATAACGCCAGATTTGATTCAAGTCTTTACCTGAAGCCGTCCTTTGGCTCTTATCGGGACTGTTTTTTTTTCTGACATCGCTTAGGGAAAGTGTGTCCGGCAATTTAAACTGACCATCAATATATAAATAGCGCATCAACTTCTTTAGGTCATGTCCGGCTTCACCAATGTGAGGAGACTCCTCTGTTAATGTGTTGTTTTCATTTTTTAAGATTAGCGCTTTAAGGCCACATTCAACAGCGTAAAACAGTAAAAGACGCTGAGAATTTGTTATTTGATCTCCCTGGCTCGCTCTGAAATTATTTCTCCAGGCTCTGTGCAATTCTCTTTGGGTAAATGATATCATAAGGATTCAGAAAGTCTCCGTCTTCATAATTGGGTGTCCGGGGCAAACCTATTATGTAAGGTAGTTGATGATGCCCCGGGCGGCCTGGCGGCCGCCGTCCATGGCCCAGACAACCAGGGACTGCCCCGTGTTCATGTCGCCGGCGGTGAAAACCCCTTTGCGGCTGGTCATCTGGTCCTTGTCTGCCTTGATGTTTCCCCGCCCGTCCAGGTCAAGTTCCAGGTGGTCCACGATGCGGTTTCTGCCGGGGCCGGTGAAACCCATGGCCAAAATGACCAGGTCGGCATCCAGTTCAAATTCCGAGCCGGGGACTTCAACGGGAACGGTGGTGTTGTCCTCCCGGCGCTGCCATTCCACCCGGGCGCAGGTGAGCCGGTTCACCGCCCCGTTTCTGCCGTGGAATTCTTTGGTGGTCACCGACCAGAACTGCTCTCCTCCTTCCCCGTGGGCGTGGGTCTTTTTCAGCACCGACGGGTAGGTCGGCCAGGGGGTGGAGGCAGGTCTTTCCACCGGCGGTTTTGGCAGGATCTCCAGCTGAAACACCTCCTTTGCCCCCTGGCGCAAAGCGGTTCCAAGGCAGTCCGAACCGGTGTCCCCCCCGCCGATGACCACAACGGATTTTCCCTCTGCCGTGATATCCTCTTCGGGATCGACGCGCTCATGGTTGAGCCGTCGGTTCTGGGCGACGAGAAAGTCCATGGCAAAGACAATGTTGTCAAGATCCCTGCCGGAAACGGCAAGGTCCCTTGGCCGTTGGGCGCCGCAGGCAAGGGCAATGGCATCAAAACGGCTTTCAAGAAAATTGAACGAGATGTCCCGGCCGGCATCAATGCCGGTTTCAAACACCACCCCCTCTTTTTCCATGAGCCGGATGCGGCGTTCCACCACCCATTTTTCCAGCTTGAAATCGGGGATTCCGTATCGCAGAATCCCCCCGGGTCGAAAGGCCTTTTCAAACACCGTTGTCTTGTATCCGGCCCGGTTCAAGGTGTCGGCAATGGCAAGGCCGGCTGGGCCGGAACCGATGACGGCCACGGTTTTGCCGCAGTACTTCTGGGGCGGCCTGGGCTGCATATCGCCCCGGGTGAAACCGGTTTCGATTACGGCCAGCTCGATCTGCCGGATGGTGACCGGGTCGCCGTTGATGCCGGCCACACAGGCCGCTTCGCACAGGGCCGGGCAGACCCTGGCGGTGAATTCGGGAAAATTGCTGGTGGAAAGCAGTACAGCCAGGGCCTCTTTCCAGCGGTTGCGGCGGACAAATTCGTTGAATTCGGGAATCACATTGGCCACGGGGCACCCAAACCCGTGGCAGAACGGCGTGCCGCAGGTCATGCACCGGGCGGCCTGGCGGCGGATATCGTCGTTGTTCAGCATCAGTTCCACAGCACGGTAGTCGCCGATCCGCTCGTTCACCTCCCGGTAACCGGGTTCTTTTCTTTGACACGTTGTAACGGTTTTGGTCTTAGCCATGCTGCACCTCCTGTCGCTTGGTTGCCTGGTCTTCCTTGCTCATCTCCCCGAGAATCCTGCGGTACTCCATGGGAAACACCTTGATAAAAAACGGGAGGTTTGCTTCAAAATTGTTGAGGATGATCTCTGCCTTTGCACTTCCTGTGCGGTCGAAATGGTGCTGTATCATCTGTTTGAGCTCTTGTATGTCGTTTTTGTCATCCACCATTTCAAGGTCAACCATGTCCAGGTTGCACCGCTGGTCAAACTTCTGGTCCGGGTCGTAAACATAGGCAAGGCCGCCGCTCATTCCTGCGGCGAAATTGACCCCGGTCTCCCCGAGGACGGCTACCCTGCCGCCGGTCATGTACTCGCAGCCGTGGTCACCGATGCCTTCCACAACGGCCACTGCACCGCTGTTTCGGATGGCGAACCGCTCTCCTGCCTTGCCGTTGAGATAGAGCTCTCCAGAGGTGGCGCCGT
>JAWOGI010000323.1:0-2987 GCA_046496975.1 Desulfobacteraceae bacterium
GGAGATCAAAAGGCTGTACACAGGAAGGTGTTCCCTGCTGCCAAGAGCAATGGTGCCGGGCTCCATAACACATGTTTCACCAAAGGCATTAAAGAAAAACCGATCCCCCTCACGGCGGCCTGGAAGGTGATCGGCAAGGTCTTCGGGAAGGTTCCGGTAGAGTCGCTCAAGGTTGTTTTGAACAAGAACTGAATAATTGTCTGCCATTTTTTTCCTTTCCTGCAAATTCACTTTTCAGCCCAGGGCCACATCGAGAATCATCATCACAGTAAAGCCTGTCATGGTTGCCATGGTCACCGCGTCAATGTGGGCCTCTTTCTGCTGTGATTCCGGGATCAGCTCCTCGACCACCACAAAAATCATCGCCCCGGCGGCAAAACAGAGGGCATAGGGCAGAAACGACTGCAGATAAATAACAAAGGCCGCGCCGGCAACACCGGCAACGGGTTCCACCATACCTGACGACTGCCCCATGACAAAGCTTTTCGTCCGGCTCATCCCCTCCCGTCTCAAGGGCAAAGATACCGCAGCGCCTTCGGGGAAGTTCTGGATTCCTATGCCCAGGGCCAGTGCAACGGCCCCGCCCATGGAGGCAGAGGAGAGGTCGGCGGCAACGGCGCCAAAGGCAACGCCGACGGCAAGGCCTTCGGGGATGTTGTGCAGGGTAATGGCAAGCACCAGCAGGGTGCTGCGCTGCCAGGAGGTTTTGATGCCTTCGCTCTGGTCCATGGCCAGTCCCAGGTGGAGATGGGGCAGCAGGCTGTCGGCCAGCCGCATGAAAACCCCGCCGGCCATGAAGCCGAGGGCAGCTGTGAGCCAGGGGGTCTGACCCATCTGACGGGCCATTTCAATGCCCGGGGCCAAAAGCGACCAGAAGCTTGCCGCGATCATCACCCCTGCGGCAAACCCCAGCATGGCGTCCATGGATTTGGGCCGGACGCTTCTGGTGAAAAACACCAGGGCGGCCCCTGCCGCCGTCATTCCCCAGGTAAAAAGAGTGGCCGCCAGTGCCTGGGTGACCGGGTGAAGCCCCAGAAAAAGCTCTATCATGGCATTCTCCTTTACATTTTTCCAGGACTGCCTGACAAGAAGATCGGCAATCCTATCGACAACGATGACAAAAAACCGGCCGCCCAAGCCGCAGAAAAGAGGTCCAACTACTTTACTTCAAAGACGACCAGCTGTTCCAAAGACGGCACACTACTTCATGGATGCGCAGATCGCCCGGGCAAAATCAGAGCATTTCAGTACACCTGCTCCCGAAATCTGCCTTGCCAGGTCGTAGGTGACCGTTTTGGCGGCAATGGTGCTGTGCAGGGCAGTGTGGATTTTCTCGGAGGCCCGGTGCCATCCAAGGTGGTCCAGCATCATTGCTCCGGAAAGGATCAAAGAGCCGGGGTTCACCTTGTCCTGCCCGGCGTATTTGGGGCTGGTGCCGTGGGTGGCTTCAAACACGGCACACTCGTTGCCGATGTTGGCCCCCGGTGCCATGCCCAGTCCGCCGGTCATGGCGGCGAGAAGATCGGAGAGGTAATCTCCGTTGAGGTTGGGTGCGGCAATCACCTGGTACTCTTCAGGCCGCAGCAGAACCTGCTGAAACATGTTGTCGGCAATGCGGTCCTTTAAAACGATCCTGCCCTCTGGAACTATTCCCCCGTGGTCCGCCACAAGCTCCTGTTCTGTGATGATCCGATCCTTAAATTCGGTTTGTGCCACCTCGTATCCCCATTGCAGGAAGGCTCCTTCGGTGAACTTCATGATATTGCCCTTGTGCATGATGGTGACACTCTCCCGGTGGTGATCAACGGCGTATTGTACGGCCTTTCTGACGAGCCGTTTGCTGTTTTTTTCGCTCATGGGCTTAATGCCGATGCCTGTTGTACCGGCAACAAGCTCTTTGCCGGCATTGGCCCTGACAAAGGCGATGGCCTCGTCGGCCTCTCTGGTTCCTGCCTTCCATTCGATGCCAAGGTAGAGGTCCTCGCTGTTCTCCCTGAAGATCATCATATCGATGCTTTCGGGTCTCTTGCACGGCGAGGGAACACCGGAAATATATTTGACCGGCCGGATACAGGCAAACAGGTCAAGCTCCTGCCTGATGGCAACATTGAGGCTTCTCATCCCCTCCCCCACAGGAGTACTCAAGGGTCCCTTGATGGCGACCCGGTATTTTTTTATGGCTTCCAGGGTCTCCCGGGGAAGCCATTCGCCTGTGCTGTTGAACGACTCTTCACCGGCCAGGAATTTTTTGAAAAGAAGCTCTTTGTTGTTCGTGTAGGCAAGCTCTACTGCCCGGTCCAGAACCATCCTGGTTGCCTTCCAGATATCAGGGCCTGTACCGTCGCCAACGATATACGGAATAACCGGGGTGTCAGGGACATCAAGGGAACCGTCTCGGTTTTTTTGAATTCGATTTTCCATGGTACCGCCTTTATAAATGGGGTCAGAGTAAAATTAAATTAGGGCCTGGTCATAACATCGGCCACCCTGAGGTGGGGTCACCTTTTCGTTATTAACATTATCGTGTGCTTTATGGTTTGACTGTGCTGTTCTGTCCGATAACGTCAATAACAAAAGCCTGACCCCGTTAACCCGCCAAATGTGACGAGTGGCCGATGTTATGACCAAGCCCTTAAATTAAAATCAGTTATCAGCTTTCCGCCATCCAATTGTCCTGCCCAGCTGAACAATACAGACTGGAATACATGCAATACAGCCAAAAAGCGCAACAATGAACGTAATGAGAGATCCGATATTGTCACTGAGAGTGCTTCCTGGCCTGCTTCCAGACGTGCAAGCTTTTCCGTTATCTCTCGATCCGATATACGTGACAACCTCCACTCTCGAAGCTTCAAACTCATGTCACTACTGATTATAACCAGCCATACCAAAAATCACAATCATAATAAAAGAACCGCAAAAAACAAGTGGAAGACCAATGAACTGCACCATCGGTCATTTCAAGGCAGACTTATCCCTGGCTGTGC
>JAWOGI010000325.1:0-5729 GCA_046496975.1 Desulfobacteraceae bacterium
GAAATTTTGGTGGCCAGCATGGAATTCGCCGTGTATTTCGTCATTTCAGCATCACGCACACTCATGAAGAGGAGTTTGTCACGGTTCCTTGAAAAAGGAGCGTAAACCCGCTGCATCAGTTTTCTGGCTTTTTCCGTATCAGCACCCACAATGATCCTGTCAGGCTTCATGAAGTCTGCCAGAGCAGCCCCCTCCTTGAGGAACTCGGGGTTGCTGACCACGTCAAAATCGATATCCACCCCCCTCAGGTCAAGCTCTTTTTGTACAGCATCCCTTACCTTGTCCGCCGTTCCCACGGGCACCGTGGATTTGTCCACTATCACGGCATACGTTTCGAGGTTTTTTCCGATCTCCGATGCCACCTTGAGCACATATGTCAGATCCGCAGACCCGTCCTCACCTGGAGGAGTACCAACGGCAATAAAGTAGAGATTGGACAACTTCATGGCCTCTTTCAGGGATGTTGAAAAATGCAGAAGTCCCTCTTTGTGATTCTGCTGAACCATGGAATCAAGGCCTGGTTCGTAAATCGGCAGTATGCCCTTTTTCAGATCCTCAATCTTTTTCTCATCAACATCCACACAGGTGACACTGCTTCCCATCTCGGAAAAGCATGCCCCTGATACAAGTCCTACATATCCGGTACCGATCATTGTTATTTTCATGCCGCGCTCCTGTCGGGTATAATTGTTTTAAGTTTTAAGTTTTAAGTTTTAAATTTTAAGTTTTAAGTTTTAAGTGTTAAGTGTTAAGTGGGGTGGGGTCAGGTTTTCGTTATTAACATTATCGTGTGCTTTATGGTTTGACTGTGCTGTTCTGTCCGATAACGTCAATAACAAAAGCCTGACCCCGTTGGCCCGCAAAATGTGACAAGTGGCCGATGTTATGACCAAGCCCGGTTATTGTCATTATTTACCCTGTGCAGAATAATGCCAAAAACGCCGTAGATAATGACAATAACGCAGGCCTGACCCCTCAAATGACCCCTCAAACGGTGCATGGTCATCCCTTGATTTCCGGGATTACCGACATCAAGCCGGAGATATCAGCTGTAATAGCTTTTATACCACTGAACAAAATTCTCCAGCCCCTCTTCCAGGGAGGTTTCAGGCGTAAAACCGGTGTCTGCTGTCAGGGAGCTGATATCGGCATAGGTGGCCGGCACATCACCGGGCTGCATGGGCAGCATGTTTTTGACGGCCTTTTTGCCGAGAAGCCCTTCCAGGGTTTCAATAAAGGTCATCAGGGAAACGGGCTGGTTATTGCCAATATTGTACAACCGGTAGGGCGCCTTGGTGCCTGTTTCGATCTGGTCCTGACCGGCCACGGGGGGATTTCCCATCACCTTGACCACACCGTTGACAATGTCGTCGATATAGGTAAAATCCCGCTTCATATTGCCGTTGTTGTAAACATCAATGGCATTGTTCTCAAGGATAGCCTTTGTAAACTTGAAGTAGGCCATGTCAGGACGACCAAAGGGTCCGTACACTGTAAAGAATCGAAGGCCGGTCACCGGCAGGGCGTACAGGTGGGAATAGGCGTGGGCCATGAGTTCATTGGATTTTTTCGTGGCCGCATAGAGGGAGACCGGATGATCCACCCCATCCTTCACCGAAAAGGGCATCTTCCTGTTGCCCCCGTATACAGAACTGCTGGACGCATAGACCAGGTGGTCCGGCCTGGCGTGCCGGCACCCCTCGAGGATGTTGGCAAAACCCGTCAGATTGGAATCCACATAGGCACCCGGATTGTCAAGGCTGTAGCGCACCCCTGCCTGGGCAGCAAGATTGACAACCACATCGAAGCGGTCCTGGTTAAACAGCTCTGCAACCTCTGTTCTGCTGGCGATATCCATGGTTTTAAAAGAAAACCTGTCAAACCCGTCAAGCTGCTGTAACCGGTTTTTTTTCAGGGTCACGTCATAGTAGTCGTTGAGGTTGTCGATGCCCACAACTTCGTGGCCGCTTTTGAGAAGCTCTGCGGCCAGATGATAACCGATAAAACCTGCCACGCCTGTTATAAGTACTTTCATGTCACATCTTCTCCAATTTTTCCAGGACTTGATCCCGGAGGGTCACGGCTGGCACACCCCGCAGGGCCTGTAACCCGAGTTTTTGGCGTTCTCCCGGGAGAAAAAAATCCTTGTGCAGTTTTTACAATCGTAATAGCGGCACCCTGGACCGTGGAAAACACGGGAGTTCAGGTTGCCGTGGAACACCAGATTTTCACCGCCCGGCCTCTTCTTTTTGACTTTATCCTGTTTCTGTTTTGAAACAGGTGATGAAGAAAGAAAATCCTTCCAGATGTGACGCCGGTTCTTTCGGGCAAAGGCCTGGGCGTTCCTGAACTCCCTGTCATACGCTATGCTTTTGCCGTACCTGGTGTAATAGGGAGAAACCCCTTTCCTGACAAGCTCCACATTAAAGTTCTGACCGTCCAGGATCACATAGGCCAGCAGCCTGCCGTACCGGCCCCGTTTTCTCCCTTCAAACTCGATCTCCACCCGCTTTCCTGCGAGCCTCGATTTGGTGTACCGGGAAGCGGTCCTGCCCATGGGACCATTCCTGCTATTGTCCGGGTGCACCGACTCAGGTGTATTAACACACAAAAACCGCACCCGCTCGTCTTTCCCGTTCATCCGAATGTCAATGGTGTCGCCGTCAACCACCCTTGTGACCAGAAACGGAGTGGCAAAACAGCTGGCACAAGAGAAAACAAAACCGAGGGCCGCCAGCACAAGGACGCTTGCAAGATTCCGCCGTTCAGGCCAGGGTTCGTCCACCTCCTGGTCAGACCCGGCAGAAGAAGATCTTTTCCGTTCAGAGCAGAGGGCCATCAAATAATCTCACAACTCTGCCTTTGGATCCATCCGATTTTTCCCCTGGCAAAAAAGATCCTAAAATAGTCGTCCCTTGTTTTTTCCACCCTCACCTTTGTGCCCGCGTGGAGGGTAAACAGCACCGTGGCCTTATCCGACACCCCGGACCTCACAGCGGCCTGTTTGGAAAGAATCACGGCACAGCGGTTTCGTTTGCTGTCATAATAATCAAACAGGGCAGCAGAGGCTGTTATCACAAAAACAACAAAAAGAACACCCCCCAGCCAGGCAGATGATCGTTTTCGTTTCACCAGACGGATGCCGGCATGGAGGAAAAAAATCAGAGAAGCCGCCAGGGCGGCATACTCAACGGTTTTTGAAGAAAAGAGGTCCTGCCAGAAAAAAACAAGGTCTGACAGATCAAAGCTTTTTTTCTCCTGCTCATCGGCCACAAGTCTGCCGGCATAATCAAGGTTGAACAGGAGATCCGCATCCCCGGGGATCAGTTTCTTCGCCCTCTCGTACCAGAGAACGGCCCTGCCCGTATCCCCGGCCTTGAGGTAGGCATTCCCGATATTGTAGTAGAGCTTTCCGTTTTCCACCCCCCTGTGGACAATTTTTTCAAACAACTGCCCGGACCGTTCGTACTCTCCTGTTCTGTAGGCTTTTACCCCTTTGAGAAACAGGGTCCCGGAATCATCTGCCCGGGCCGGACCGGAAAAAAGGAAAAAAGAAGATGCAACGACAAGAAGCACCCCAAGGTGCCTGAACAGACGTTTCATTCCCTTGAGCAGCTCTTTTCTTGCCTTTGGGGAAAGAACCGCACCGCTGTAACGGGCCGATTCGATGGCAAAGAGCATCTTTTCCACCTGTTTCACCGTATCTTCACTATGGCCTCTGGACAAAAGAATGTCGGCGGCCTCTGCCCGGGTGAGGGACTCGCCTGTTTTTCCGGCCAGGGAAAGCACCTTTGAGACAAGAGCCGTATAGAGGCGCCGCAAAAACCCTGTTTTGTCAAGATCATCGCTCCAAGCCTCTTTAAGACTCTTTCTTGCCCGCTTCTCCATGACAGCAGAACTGTCCGCCTCTCTTTGTGTGAAGGCCAAAAAGAGCTTTAACACCAGAAAGCACCCCCCGGGAAGCAAGAGCAAAAAGAGAAAAAGGGGAAACGGCATGGCCGATTTTGATGTGAGCAGCTCCCCCCCCTCTTTCAGGCCAAGGATATCATGGCCTGTGATTTCCACAGGTTTTTTCTCCCGGGCCGGGGTGTTTGGCTTGTTTTCCTGATCTGCCGTTTTGTGTGGCGTCTCCTCTCCTTTACTTTCAGCAGAAACGGTGATGGGGGTCGTGGAAGCGGATCTATAGGCCCGGGTGTTGACATCAAACCAGGTCAGGGTGACAGGGTCTATGACAAAGGAGCCGGGCCGCACCGGCACAACGGCCTTTTTAAACACCTTTTTGCCGGTATACCCCTGGGAGTCGATAAAGATCTCTTTTTTTGGCTCATCGTCATACACCTTGAATCCGTCGGAAAACGAGAGGGGGGGCAGGGCGGCGTCCATGACATTGCCTGTGCCGGAGACGGTAATGGTAAGGGTTGCCGACTCCCCCGGGGCAAGATTCTTCCGGTCAATGCCGGCCTGGATGTCAAACTCTCCCACAAGCCCTGAAAACGAGGAGTTGCCCTTGTACACCGGCAGAGGTTTCACCCGGACAGAAATGGCCTCCGTGGCAACTCTCCTGGTTTTTGTGGCCCGGGCGCCAAAAAAGTTGTTGCTGAAAAACGAGTCACCAAAGGGGTTTTGCCTGTCGCCAGAAGGGATTTTGCACACAATGGCCGCAGGATCTATGACAACCTTTCCGGTTTTCTCGGGAACCAGCAGATAATCGATTTTGGTAACCTGGTAGGTTTTGTTGTTGATGGTTTCAGAATATTTTTCCTGCTTGCCGGCCTCTTTGGCCAGAAACCCGGAAAAGGAAGGCTTGTCAAGGCTTGCCCGGGCAATGTCCACACAGGTGTAAAACCGGATGGTGTAGAGGCTCTGCTCACCGACAAACAGGTCGTCACTGGAAAGCGATGCCCTGGCAAAAACCTTGTCAAAGGAGTGCTCTCCGACAGGGTCTTTCGTCACCTCAACCTGGATCTTCCGGGTGTAAGCTTTCTTTTGACTGCCAGCAACGGGGAGGGACGGAATGGTGAGTTTCCCCTCCTTGAGGGGGAGAAGCACGTATGTGCTGGTCAGGGTTTTTGAATACTCCCCGTTGACGATATTGACTCGGGTGGCGGTTCCCCTGGAAATCACCTTGAAATCCTCGATCACCGAGGTGTCCACTTTGGCCTCGCCCCCCTGGACATCAACCCGGTAGAGAATAGAATCTCCCATGGCGATGCGGGTCTTGTCCACCTGGACCGTTACATCAAAGCAGAATCCCGCAAAAGGCATGAAAACCAGAAATATCACCATGTACAAGCCGATCTTTTTCATATCACGTTGAGCCCTTCTCCTGCAGAAATTTTATGTTTTACCTACCAGTCCTTTTCAACCTTGTACCCTTCATAAGCCGGCATCATAGCCCTGCCCGGCCTGTCTTCCAGCCGGTTGAGCAGCCTCTCGCCGGCTCTCTTCTCCTGCCGGGCCCTGGCGGCTTGCCCCTCCTGCTCATCTCCGCTGCCCACGAAATGTTTCTTCTGCTGCCCGGTCTGCCGGGGGTTCTCAGGCTGCTTCTCACCCCTTTTATACTTCTCTTCCGGCCTGCTGTCCGACGGTTTTTTACGATCCTGCTTTTGCCCGGAGTTCTGATCTTGCTGCCGGTTTTTTCCTTTCCGGGAGAAGTCGTTTCTCTGCCCATCACCCTGCTTTTGCTCTGTCTGGTCCTGAGTTTTCTTCTGTTTCTGCTGCTCCTGCTG
>JAWOGI010000086.1:0-14119 GCA_046496975.1 Desulfobacteraceae bacterium
CCATGAGCTTTTCACAAAAGGGGCGGGCTCCGCCGGCCTCCTTTTTCAATTCAACACCGATGAGCAGCCCCTTTCCCCTCACCTCTTTCACATGGGGGCTGGTGATCTTTTTCAGCTCTTCCTGGAAATAGTCGCCGAGGACGGCGGCGTTTTCCACCAGTTGCTCATCCACAAGGACCTTGAGGGCCTCCCTGGCAACGGCGCAGGCCAGGGGGTTGCCGCCAAAGGTACTGCCGTGTTCGCCGGGGAGGAAGACTCCCAGCACCTCTTCGTTGGCAAGCACGGCAGACACAGGATAGCACCCACCGGAAAGGGCCTTGCCCAGGAGGGTCACATCCGCCTCGACCTGCTCGTGCTCCTCGGCCAAAAGCTTTCCCGTTCTGCCAAGGCCTGTCTGGATCTCGTCGCACACCATCACCACATTGTTTTTGGTACAGATCTTTCGGACCTGCCTGAGATACCCGTCAGGGGGAATATTCACCCCGGCCTCGCCCTGGATGGGCTCCACAATAAAGGCAACGGTGTTATCGGTGATGGCGTTTTCCAGTGCTGAAGCGTCACCAAAGGGAACGGCCCTGAACCCCGGGGTAAAGGGACCAAACCCCTCTTTGCACTTGTCATCTGTGCTGAAGCCGATGATGGTGAGGGTTCTGCCATGGAAATTGTCGTTGCACACGATGATCTCGGCCTTGTCATCGGGTACCCCCTTGACCTTGTATCCCCATTTGCGAACCGCTTTGATAACCGTCTCAACGGCTTCTGCTCCGCTGTTCATGGGAAGGACCATGTGGGAATTGGTCAGCCGGCAGATGTCCTGGTAAAAAAGCGACAGCTGGTTGTTGCGAAAGGCACGGGATGTGATGCAGAGGGCTTCAGCCTGCTCCTGGAGTTTTTTCACAATTCTCGGATGGCAGTGGCCCTGGTTCACCGCTGAATAGGCGGCAAGGCAGTCCATATATTTTTTCCCTTCAACATCCCACACCCACACCCCAGCACCCCTTTCCAGGACAACATCCAGGGGTTTATAGTTTTTTGCGCCGAACCTGTTCTCGATTTCGATGATCTCTCTGGTATTCATGAATACTCCTCTTTGTTGCTGAGTCATAAATTCTCATAACCTCACAGTATGAAATTTCAAATAACAAATCTCAAATAACAGATAAATTCCAATAACCATTGCTCAAACCTCGGCCAGAGGAGTTCAGAGTTTGGTTATTATCATTTCGTTATTGGATATTATTTGCAGGTTTGTAATTTGATTATTGTTGGTTATTCAAACACTATAGCAATCAGACTTGAAGATGCACAACAAAAAAATAAAAAAGCCCGGATTCGGCTAGGGGGCTGCCCTTTTTTTAAAGACATAGGGGTAGAGCTGGGAGAGAAGCATGCCGGCCATCATTAGAGCACACCCTGCCAGTGCCCTTCCAGAGAGGATTTCCCCCAGAATAAGCCACCCTCCAAGGGCGGCAAAAACCGATTCAAGGCTGAGCAGAATGGCCGCATGGGCAGGATGGCTGCCCTTTTGACCGTAAATCTGAAGGGAATATGCAATGCCCACGGAAAAAACACCGCCGTAAAAAATCGGAACCGCGGCCTGCATAATACCATGGAGAGAGATCTCCTCCAGAACAAAGGCGGCGACCATGCTGGCGGCACTGCAGAGCATACACTGGATAAAAGAGAGGCGAAGGGTGTCGATCCGTGCGGAGAGTCTTCCGATAATGATCACATGGGCGGCAAAGCAGAAGGCACACAAAAGCACAAGCAAATCACCGAAACTGATGGTCAACTCCCGGGTAATGCTCAAAAAATAGAGCCCCAGGGCGGCAAGCAGGGCACCGATCCAGGTACCCGGCTCTGTTTTTGCCCCGGACCGATCCTTGACCACCAGCCCGATAAAAGGAACAATAACCACATAGAGTCCCGTAATAAACCCGGCCTTGCCTGCTGTTGTGTACACCAGCCCCACCTGCTGCAGGGAAGCACCGGCAAAGAGAAAAATCCCTGCAACAACGCCTCCGGTCAAAATCTCTTTGGCCGACGGATCGGAAACAGCGGTTTTTTTCTGACGTCTCTTTTTGTGGGCAGCCAAAAGAAACGGAGTCAGGGAAAGTCCTCCCAGGGCAAAGCGGATCCCGTTGAATGTGTACGGTCCCACATGGTCCATCCCCATTCTCTGGGCAACAAAGGCAAGGCCCCAGATGGAAGCCACCAGAAGAAGAATAAAATCTGATTTAAATGTTTTGATTTTCATGGTATCCATGGATCTCTTTTTCAGGGTAAAAAGTTGGCCCATGCCGGATTTCCAGGAGCGTGTGTCAAAACCCCTGTAACAACGGGTCAGGCTTGCCGGATTTGATCATAAATTCAGCCGGATTTACTGGCAATAACGAGAAACAGAAACCAGTCCGGTACTTTTAATACCTGGATGGACAAAAGGTCAAGGAAAATTTGGGCGAAGTCAGGCCGTCAATTCAAATTTAACTTTCCGCACAAAACCTTCAAATGCCGGCAAACAGCGGTAAAAGGAGAAGAGATGACAACCAGTGACACCAGCCGCCTGGCCGGCCAGAGAATCATGGCCGGCTTTGACGGAACCGTTATGAACGATGATGTGAAACAGCTGATACAGGAGATGCGGGTCGGCGGCCTGATCCTTTTTGCCCGGAACATCGACTCTCCAAACCAGACCGCAGAGTTGTGTGCCTCGGCCCAGGCCTTTGCCAGGGAGAACCGGCTCCCCCCCCTCTTCATCGCCATGGACCAGGAGGGCGGAGAGGTTGCCCGGCTGAAGCCCCCCTTTTTCACCGGATTTCCTGGCAATCCCTGCATCAGGAATGAAAAAGATGCCTTAGATTTTGCCGTCGCCGTTGCCGGGGAGCTGAAAGCCCTCAATGTGAACATGAACCTCGCCCCGGTGCTGGACTGCTCCCAGGGAACAGAAAACAGCATCATGAAAAACAGGACGTTTCCCGGCAGTCCGGATAATGTCGCCGTTCTGGGCAGTACTGTGATCAACCAACTCCAGGATCAGGGGATCATGGCATGTGCCAAGCATTTTCCAGGCATCGGCAGAACCTGCATCGATTCCCACCTGGACCTGCCGGCACTGAATACCGGCAAAGAGCAGCTGGACAGCAGCGACCTGGTCCCCTTCCTCGCCGCAGTCAGGAACAATGTCGCTGCTGTAATGCTCTCCCACATCCTCTACACAAAAATTGACAGCAGGTGGCCGGCAAGTCTCTCACCGAGAATTGCCAAACAGTGGCTCAGGGATGAAATCGGATTCCAGGGCATTGTCATGACAGACGACCTGGACATGAAGGCGGTAAAGCACGGCATAAAAACAGCCGTTCACCAGATCCTCACATCGGAAATTGACATGGCCCTCATCTGTCATAAAGGACCTGACATTGAAACGGCCTTCCACGAGATCAAGCGGCTCCTCGCCAGTGATGAGACCTTTCACACAAAAGGGGTGGAATCCTTTAAGCGGATAGTAAAGGCAAAAGAGAAATATATCACTACTCCCCCGCTTATTCCCAGACAATAATGCAGACATTTTTAAAAACAGAAATATGGATACAAGGTGGACGGGGTGCTTCCCATTTTCCCGGCAAGCCTCACCCCTGGCCAATTACGGCAGGATTTTTTCAGGAATTGATCTTGTTTCTGGAAAAGACATCATGGTCAAGCCTGACAAGGCAGTTGTCCCGGATCAGCCGGTCTCCCCTTGCTGCGATCATGGCTGCATTGTCTCCGCACAGCTCTCTTGGAGGCAGGTAGAGTTTTATCCCGCTGCGGTGGGTATCCCTGCCAAGCTTTTCTGCCAGGGCTGAGTTGGCAGCAACTCCGCCTGCAACGGCAACGGATCGGCAGTGCCTGCTTTTTGCAGCCGCAACACTCTTTTGGGCCAGCACGTCAAACACCGCCGCCTGGAATCCTGCTGCAATATCGGCCATGGCTTTTTCACCGGAAATGCCGTGATCGTGAATATGCCTTGCCACAGCAGATTTCAGACCGCTGAAGCTGAAATCAAGGCTCTCTTTTCCCAGAAAGGATCTGGGGAAATCAATGGCCGCCGGATCCCCTTTCCGGGCAAGTTCTTCAATGACCGCGCCACCGGGATACCCCAGCCCCAGCATTTTGGAGACCTTGTCAAAGGCCTCGCCGGCGGCATCATCCCGGGTCTGGCCGAGAAGCTCGAAATCATTTCGGGATCTGACATGGTAGAGGTTGGTGTGGCCTCCGGAAACAAGCAGGGCAACAAAGGGAAACCGGGGCTGTTCATCTCCCAGCAGAACGGAATAGATGTGGCCTTCCAGGTGGTTCACTCCGGCCATGGGAAGATTCCTGGCCCAGGCAAAGGCCTTGGCAAAGGAGAACCCCACCAGAAGCGCCCCGATGAGCCCGGGCCCCCTGGTTGCCGCCACACCTTCGATCTGCTCTTTGGAGATACCGGCTTTGTCAATGGCCTGGTGGACCACATAAGAGACGGCTTCGATGTGCATGCGCGAGGCAAGCTCGGGAACAACCCCGCCGTATTTATGGTGCACCTTTACCTGGGAGGAGATAATGGACGAGAGGACGATGGTGCCGTCCTTGACAACGGCGGCAGCTGTTTCGTCACAGGAGGACTCGATGCCGAGAACTATCATGGGCCGACCTGTCGTTTTACCGGGGAATACTGCACAGAACCGGTCAACACCGGAGAAAACGGAACCATTGGTCTATACCCATTCCACACGGTTTTCAGAGCCGTTTCGTGTCATGATCTCACCGATCAGCCACACTTTCTCGTTCATGGCGGCAAACCGGTCAAGAATGTCCTGGACCGCTTTTTCCGGAACAACCGCCACCATGCCGATGCCGTTGTTAAACGTCCGGCGCATTTCATGGTCTGAAACCGAGCCGGCCTGCTGCAAAAACTGAAAAACAGGGGGAATTTCCCAGCTCTCCTTTTCAATGACAACCTTGCAGGAATCGGGTATTACCCGGAGGATGTTGTCGTCAATGCCTCCGCCGGTGATGTGGGCAAGGGCGTAGACGGGAAGATCCCTGGCAAGGGAGAGCAGCGTGGAGGAGTAGATACGCGTCGGTTCCAGCAAAGCCTCGCCAAGGGTGGTTCCAAGATCGGGAATGTGGGATTCCACACTGTACTGGCAGGTATCGAAACAGATCTTTCGAACAAGGGAGAACCCGTTGCTGTGGAGACCACTGGAGGCCAGACCGATGAGCTTGTGCCCATTCCGGAT
Organism: Desulfobacteraceae bacterium; assembly: GCA_046496975.1. Classification (GTDB taxonomy): domain Bacteria; phylum Desulfobacterota; class Desulfobacteria; order Desulfobacterales; family Desulfobacteraceae; genus DATFJZ01. The sequence goes on from JAWOGI010000086.1 coordinate 5,259, forward strand.
GCCTGATCCGTCAATGATTTTGTCATTGTCCACAAGCCCCACGGAAAAACCGGAAAGATCATATTCCCCGTTGTTGTACATACCGGGCATCTCGGCCGTTTCTCCGCCGATGAGGGCACAGTCAGCTTCGGTGCAGCCCCTGGCGATCCCCTCAATGATCTTTGCCGCCTTGTCGTTGTCAAGACTTCCCATGGCAAGATAATCGAGGAAAAAAAGGGGCTTGGCCCCCTGTACCGCAATATCATTGACGCACATGGCAACCAGGTCGATGCCGATGGTATCGTGCCTGTCCATGTCAAATGCAATCTTGAGTTTTGTTCCAACGCCGTCCGTGGAGCTCACCAGCACAGGGCTGGTGTAATTGGCAAGATTCAGGGAATAAAGACCACCGAATCCACCTATTCCGCCCATAACACCTTTTCTCGGTGTGCTTTTTGCGAGCTTTTTTATCGTTTCCACAAGATCGTTTGCCTTGCTGATATCCACACCGGCATCAGCATACGTCAAAGATTTGCCCATTACATTACTCCTGTGTAATAACTTATCAACTGTAAACTGTAAATTCTGAATGACTGGATCAGGCCGTCCATGGGCTGCTCCGAGGTGAGCGGCAGCTGTTTAGAACATCCATGCTCACAGCTGCCGCTCAAAACCGCCAGGGACAAAACCCCGAATCGGCTGCCTCTGCATCGGGCTTGGCTCCGCGTCTACGACCCATGCTTTGTTGTGCCCGCAGGGCATGGCCGTTATAAGAGACTTCAAAAAAGATACCGCCATTGACGGCAAAAGTCAAAACTTTTTTGACATACCGGCACTTATATTGTATTTAACGGCATACGCGTTTGCACGCAACCTTCGGGCTTGGTCATAACATCGGCCACCCTGGGGTGGGGTCAGGCTTTCGTTAAAATGTGACGAATGGCCGATGTTATGACCAAGCCCCAACCTTCCGGACCTGTGCCCTGGCCACAGAAAGCAGAACACCGCTTCGGAGAGTTGAGGAATTGAATTCAGGACTCCGGGGCAGTGGCTGATGAGCAGTGCTCCGGAAAGCCGGTTTGAAAGGACAGATAAAATAATCAGGAGATCCAGCTGAAATGAACACCATCAATATCGGGATACTTGGATGCGGCATTGTCGGAACAGGTGTGGCAAAGATTCTGCTCGAAAAGCGGGAACTTCTCGAGTCCCGCACCAATACACACCTCAATCTGAAATATGTGGCAGACCTTGACACGGAAACAGACAGGGGAATACTCTTTGAAACGGGGGTTCTCATACCGGATGCAGATCGGGTTATCAATGATCCTGACATTGATATCATCGTCGAATCCATAGGCGGTCAGGGAATTGCCAAAACCCTGACCATCAAAGCCCTTGAAAAGGGAAAACATGTTGTCACGGCCAACAAGGCCCTGATCGCCTCGTGGGGGGATCAGCTTGTGAAAACAGCCCGGGAAAACCGGGTGGATTTGGCCTTTGAGGCCAGCACCGGCGGCTGCATGCCGGTAATCAAAACCCTGAGAGAATCCATGGTGGGCAACACCATCACAGCGATCACGGGAATACTCAACGGCACATGCAACTACATTTTAACAAAAATGTCCAAGGAGAAGTGTTCGTTTGATGCCGCCCTGGAAGAGGCAAAGGCCAACGGATTTGCCGAGGCAGACCCAGGCCTGGACATCGAGGGGGGGGATACCGCCCACAAACTCTCCATACTCATCGCCCTGGCCTACGGCATGAACATCAACCTGGCAGATATCCATGTGGAGGGCATCACCAGCATCACCCCCATGGACATCGAATTTGCAGCGGAATTCGGCCACACAATCAAACTCCTTGCCATAAGCAAAAACCACACCTCCAATGTTGAGGCCAGGGTGCATCCGGCCATGATCCCCCTTTCCAACCCCCTTTCCCATGTGGACACCTCCATGAATGCCGTTACCATCACAGGGGATGCCACCGGCCAGACAATGCTCTACGGCCACGGTGCCGGAATGATGCCCACGGCCAGCGCCGTTGTCAGCGACATTGTCGACCTTGCAAGGAACGTCACCGCAGGAATCCAGGGACGGGTCCCCATCCTCGGCAGCCCCGAGGCCAACATCAAAAACATTCCCATTCTTCCCGTCCATGACATTGAAATAAGCTACTACATAAGGGTCACCGCTGCAGACCAGCCGGGGGTGCTGTCAAAAATATCGGGAATACTCGGTGACTGGAATATCAGCCTGAAAACAGTGCATCAAAAAGGCAAAGAGACCAACGGTACCGTGCCCGTTGTCATGCTAACCCACCGTGCCAGGGAAAAAAACGTTCAGAAGGCCCTGATCGAGATATCACAACTTGACTGCATCTTGAACAGACCAGTTGTCATCAGAATCGAAGAAAAATAGCAGAGGAAAAACATGGATATTTTATGCTCAGACCTTGAAGGGGTTTTTGTGCCGGAAATCTGGATCAATGTTGCAGAAAAAACCGGAATTGAAGAACTTAAACTGACAACCAGGGACATTTCCGACTATGACCGGCTCATGGCAAAGCGCCTCTCTGTGATGGAGCGCCACAACCTGAAACTCAAGGACATCACCGATGTGATTGCCGCCATGGATCCTTTGGACGGCGCTGCTGAAGCCCTTGCATGGATCCGGGAAAGACACCAGATCATCATCCTGTCCGACACCTTTGAGGAATTTGCCAAGCCCCTCATGAAGAAACTCGATTTCCCCACCCTGCTCTGCCACAGCCTGGATATCGACACAAACGGCAGAATCGTTGACTATGCCTTGAGGCAGCCCAGCCAGAAAAAAAAGGCCGTGAAAGCCTTGCAGAGCCTCAACTACCGGGTGGTTGCCTTTGGCGACTCTTACAATGACACGGAAATGCTCAAACAGGCCGATCACGGCTTCTTTTTCATGCCCCCGGAATCCATTGTCAAGGATTTTCCAGACCTTGCCGTAACGAGAAACTACGATGAACTCAAACAGATGATCACATCGGTGCTCTCTTGTTCATGACCTCTACCATCGACTCCTACAAAAAGATCAGGGTGCTCGTTATCGGGGATCTGATGATTGACAGCTATCTGTGGGGGGATGTTGACCGCATCTCCCCGGAGGCTCCCGTTCCCGTTGTGGCGGTGAAACAGGAGACCACCACCCTTGGCGGTGCCGGCAATGTGATCAACAACCTCACTGCCATGGGGGCCTCTGTTTCCGTGGCCGGGACCGCAGGCATGGGAAGCACCGGGCGGCTGATGCTTGAAAAACTCAAAGCCCTTGAAGTGGACACCGCAGGTATTGTGGATGAACCGGACAGACCCACAACCAAAAAAACCCGGATCATTGCCGCCAACCAGCAGGTGCTTCGCATTGACAGGGAGAACCCCGATGCCATCTCGTCTGTAACCCTTGAAAAAGTGACCCGCTTCCTGGAAAAAGAGATTCCCCGTGTGAATCTTGTGCTGATTTCCGATTACGCCAAGGGCCTTGTCACAGAGGAGCTGGTACAAAGAACCGTTCACATTGCCCAAAAGAGCAATGCCATCACCATCGCAGATCCCAAGGGAATTGATTTTTCAAAGTATAAAAACATCTCCATGTTGACCCCCAACCGGAAAGAGGCCGGCCTGGCCGCAGGCATTGCCATGGATTCTCCTGAAGCCCTGGTAAGAGCCGGCAGAAAGATCATCAAAACAGCCCGCCTGGAAAGACTGCTGATCACCTGCGGACAAGACGGCATGGTGGGCTTTGACAGCTGCGGTTCCACCTTTACCATAAAATCCCGGGCCAGGCAGGTTTTTGATGTGTCAGGGGCCGGAGACACGGTGATCTCCATCCTCGGCCTCTCCCTTGCTGCCGGTGCCACTTTTCAAGAGAGCGCCGCTTTTGCCAATGCCGCAGCAGGCATTGTTGTGGCAAAGGTTGGAACGGCAACGGCTTCCATTGAAGAGCTGAAACAGGCCATCTCCTGAAAAAACAAAAAAAAGGTTGACAGGCAGTCTCTGTTAGGCTATATTTGTCGGGTTGTTGCGGGGTGGAGCAGTTTGGTAGCTCGTCGGGCTCATAACCCGAAGGTCAGGGGTTCAAATCCTCTCCCCGCTACCACATCAATGTCAACAAGGGGCAATGGGTTTTATCCCCTTTTTTTCGACTGAACCATGAAAGCAGGAAAATACGTGTTGCGGGGTGGAGCAGTTTGGTAGCTCGTCGGGCTCATAACCCGAAGGTCAGAGGTTCAAATCCTCTCCCCGCTACCATGAAAGGATACCAAGGGGATCAGCGGTTCATCGTTGTCCCCTTTTTTTGGGCCTTTTTTCCACCTCCCCCCACAGCTTTCAGGAGAGTTCCATGCCTGTTTTTGAGTATAAAGCCATCACCCGCAAGGGGAAGAAAAGCAGCGGCATCATTGATGCAGAAAGCCGGTCATCTGCCGGAACAAAGCTTAAAGAAAAAAAACTCTATCCTGTTTCCATCACCGAAATCGCCACTGAGTCCTCAACCATGGAAGGAAAAGGGATTGGCACTTCATTTCCACTGTTTACACGGATAAAAACAGCGGAGATAGCAATGATAACAAGGCAGATGGCAACCCTCCTCTCTGCCGGCTTCCCCCTGGTTTCCGCCGTATCAACCCTTGTATCCCAGACACGTTCAAAGCCCTTTCAGAAAATTCTCTCCAAGATAAAAGACGCCATTGAAGAGGGAAAAAGCTTTGCCGCTGCCCTTGCCATGTACCCTTCCGTCTTCTCTTCTGTTTACGTCAGCATGGTGAGGGCCGGGGAATCATCGGGAACCCTGGAGATTGTTCTGGAACGCCTTGCCGACATCACAGAAAAAAGAGAGGAGACCAAAAAAAATATCCAGGCGTCACTGGCCTATCCCGTCCTCATGGCTTTAATCGGAGCAGTGGTGCTCTTTTTTCTGCTCACCTACATTGTCCCCGGGATCATTGGAATCTTTTCAGACATGGACCAGACCCTTCCCGGCCCGACCCTTTTTCTCATCTCTGTCAGCTCGTTTTTTAAATCCATGTGGTGGCTTGTTTTGCTTCTGCCCATGGCGGTGACCCTTGTGATTTACACAGCAAGAAAAACCCGAAAAGGGGCGTACATAACAGACAGCATGCTCTTTCGAATCCCCAAAGCCGGGGAGTTGCTCCAGAAACTCAGCGCAGCCCGTTTTACAAGGATTCTTGGCTCCCTGCTTGAAAACGGGGTTCCCATGCTTACGGCCCTGGATATTGCCAAGGCCATTACCGGTAACACGGTGTTCACCCAGATTGTTGCCAGGTCTGCAGAATCTGTTGAACAGGGAGGGGAACTGGGCAAGGCCCTTGAAAATGAACGACTCTTTCCCTTTCTTGCCTGTCAGATGATACGGGTTGGGGAAAAAAGCGGAGAGCTTGAAAAAATGCTGGAAAAAACCGCTGATCTCTATGAAAAAGAGGTGACTTCCTCCATTGCCGCCATGACGGCACTTTTGGAGCCTGTGATCATCCTTGTCATGGGAGCAGTGGTGGGATTTATTGTACTCTCCATCTGCCTGCCCATCTTTGAGATGAACCAGCTGGTAAAGTAGTATTGATCAACGGGGTCTGACTCCACCCCACTACTCCAACTGCCATATGCGGTCATAGGAAGCGAGCCTAAAATTAAGCAGTGACAAAGCAGTAGTTTAAAAGGGAATCTTGACCAAAACCATTTTTTTCCCGGATGACATCTTGCCGCTGCTGCCGTACAGATCCAAATGGCTGGAAGGATCGTAGCGATACTGTTTTTCCATCCGGTGAAGCCCGGGGAGAATTTTTGACCGGTTGTATTTGTGGGCGGCGGCAATGGAGCCGTAAATGTTTCCAGAATAAAACCCGGCCGCCACAAAAGAGACAACGGCACCGAGGGCTGTATTGCCCCCGTCAAAGGAGACGGCAGCGGAAGCGATGAGACCGGTGTTGAGCAGAAAAGAGACAAGACCGTCCTTGTACCGCCGGCAGTAGGCAAATCCTGCGCCGGGAATAATGGCGGCGGCGCCTGCAACAGCAGGGCTTTTTGTTTCCATGGCTTTTATCTCTGAAATACCGGTTTTGATCCGGTCTTTATTGTATCTCTCTTTTCCCGAATCGCCTATCCGGTCCAGCCACTCTTCCGCCCTGGCAAGGGCTCCCTTTTCCATGGTCCCTGCCCGTTCAAGGGAGAGCCAGGCAAGTTCAAAACAGATTCTGTCCTTGAGCTCTCTGGTTTCGGCAACGGCCAAAAAATTCTGCAGCACCCTCTCTGCAGAACCGGATTTCCCCATGCGCCCATAGGTACTGGCCAGCATGAACCGGGCTTTTGCATTGATTTTCGATGTTGAAAAAGAGGCAGACAATTGCTGGAAAAGCTCTGCGGCCCTGGCATAGTGCTCCAGGTGAAAATGGCAGAGACCAATTTTGAACCGTGCCGGCTCTTTTCTGTCATCTCCTGGAAAAAAGTGGACAAACCGCTTAAACTCCACCATGGCAGCGGCATACTCCCCCTCTTTGAAGCATTCTTCGGCATACTGGTACTGGGCATCATCATGGATAACCACGGTGTTCTCCCCTGCGGCAAAACCAAAGCAGGTCCACTGCAAAAGAAGAAAAAAAACAACGACAAATAGAACCCCCCGTTTCGTTGCTTTCTTCATCGATACCACCAGAAATCATTGGCCGCCACCGGATCATAGCACCGGGTTCTGCCGTTTACCGTTACCATGGGGGAACGTTTCATCTCGTCCCGGCCGCACCGAACAAGCCGATCACAGGTCATGATCCAGCCCACAGCAAAGCCGTGCTTTTTCAACGCCTCTGCTGCATATCCGGAACAGGTCGGATACATGGAACAGCGATCACCGTCAACCGGTGACAGGTGCTTCTGGTAAAAGTACAGCACTCCCCCGGCCTCAAGGCCGGTGGTCTTCCCGGCAGTGCAGCCGGCAAGCAGGATAAGAACCGCGGCAATTCCAAAAAGACTACGACTCCTAGATAACACGGAGCACCTCCTCAACGGTGGTAACACCCTTGAGCACCTTTTCGATGCCGTTTTGGCGAAGCCGGCGCATCCCCTTTGCCAGGGCTGCGGCCATGATTTCATTGGCATCCGAGGTGTTGAGAATAATCTTTTTTAGGGTATCGTCAAGTTCGAGAATCTCAAAAATCGCCTCCCGGCCGGCATAGCCTGTGTGAAAACACCGGGAACACCCTTTGGCCTTGAACACGGTCTGCCGGGCAAGACCCAGGCTCTTCTGTTCCGCCTCGTCCAGAATCTCTTTCTCTTTGCAATGGGAACACAACCGCCTGACCAGCCTCTGGGCGATAACCGCTTTCACCGACGAGGTGATCAGGTAGGGCTCAACCCCCAGGTCTGTCAGCCGGGTGATGGCCCCGGCGGAATCGTTGGTGTGCAGGGTGGAAAAGACAAGGTGGCCGGTAAGGGCAGACTGAATGGCGATTTCAGCGGTTTCAAGGTCCCGGATCTCTCCTACGAGGATCACATCGGGATCCTGGCGGACAATGGACCTCAACCCCATGGCAAAGGTCACCCCGGTCTTGCTGTTCACCTGGATCTGGCCGATGCCCTTGAGGTTATACTCCACAGGATCCTCAATGGTGATGATGTTCTTATCCGGGGCATTGATGGTGGAGAGCGCCGAATAGAGGGTGGTTGTCTTGCCGCTGCCCGTGGGGCCGGTAACCAGAACAATGCCGTTGTTGAGGTGTATCAGCCGCTCGAACGTCTCCAGGTTCCTCTGTGAAATTCCAAACTCGGACAATTTCAGAAGATGGCCGGACTTGTTCAAAAGCCGCATAACCAGGCGTTCGCCAAAGGCTGTAGGGATGGTGGAGACCCGGATATCGATCTCCTGGGCCCCTATTCGCACCTCCATCCGGCCATCCTGGGGGACCCTTTTTTCGGCAATGTTCATCTTTGACATCACCTTGATTCTCGATACCAGGGCGGATTGAATCCACTTGGGGGGAGTGAGCATTTCATAGAGGATGCCGTCAATGCGGTACCGCACCTGGAGACTCTCCTGAAAGGGCTCGATGTGGATATCACTGGCGTTTGCCTTGACCGACTGGGAGATCATGTGGTTGACAAGCCGGATCACCGGGGCATCGCTGGTATCATCGAGGAGGTCGGCTGTGTGCTCAATCTCCTGGATAATCGACGAAGAGCTTCCCTCCATGGTGTCCACAAGCTGCTGGGCACTTCCCGAGCTGCGGTTGTAAATGTGGTTGATGGCGGCAATGATCTCGTTTCTGCCGGTGAGCACCAGGGTGCAGGTGTCAGGATCGATGAGGTTGACCACATCATCCACCTCGGCCATGCGGGACGGATCAAAAAGGGCCACCACACAGTTCATCTCCTCATTGACAACGGGCACCGCACACAGCTTCTTTAAAAACTGTATGGAGATCAGATCGGTAAAATCAAAATGGTTTTTCCCCGGCTCGATCTTTTCAACCAACGGAAGATCGTAGAGCTCCCCAAGGAGTTGAAGAAGCTCTGGTTCCCCGATAATTTCTTTATCGGCCAGGGCCCTGAGAAAACCGTGCCTGTCCTGGTCATAGAGCGCTCTGATGGTGTCACCCACTTCTTGGGAAAGAAAAAATCGTTCAGCAAAAATCGTTAAAAATCGATCGATCATGGATCAGTCCCCTTGTACAATTTCACATCCCCCCCTTTGATGGCATCGATCTGTTTCTGCTTGAGGTCGCCTAGCTCTTCGGCCTCAACAGGATTTTTCAGCACCTTGGGGGTGAGAAACACGTAGAGGTTTGTCCTGTCATTGCCCTTGGATACGCTTTTGAACAGATACCCCAACCCAGGAATATCC
>JAWOGI010000146.1:0-4872 GCA_046496975.1 Desulfobacteraceae bacterium
GGTGGCAATTCCGTATTCCCCTGCGTCTCCAGGATGTATAATGCGGTCTATCAGCCAGGCATTTTCAATAAATTCCTCTGCTGTATACCCGGTAATGTCCTTGCAGGAAGGGGACATGTATTGAAACTCTCCTGCCGGTGACAGCCACCATTCCCAGTCTCCGGCAAAGTCAGCAATGGTCTTGTACTTTATCTGGCTTTGGGCAAGCTCCTGCTCCAGCATTTTTCGTCTGGTGATGTTCTAATGTCAATCAAAAAAATATTCGCAGAGGCTGTTCCTGTTGTTCAATCTCGGCAATGGACCAGCCCGGTTTCTTTTGCAGCAGGCCGCTCATTTCATCCAGCCGATCCAAGGCAAACACAATGCGTAAAAAAATGGCCCGTAACGGACTAATTCCAAAAAGAGCAAGGCATGGATGGCATCCCCCAGGTAGTGATACCGGGTGAGAAAATCCCGGAAGAAGTTACCGGGTTACCCTCGTACAGGTTATTTTAACTTACTCGCTTACCTTTTTTATGCTTTTTGGATTTCCGTGCGGGTGGGCAGCGCCCCCTGGAGGCGGGTGACGGGTAAGGCACCACCGATTAGCATATCCCCTTTTCCAATGAGGCGTTCAGCCCCGGGTTCGTCTATAATAATGCTGCTGTTGGTTGCTGAGGTGACTTTAAGGGCAACTTTGAGCTGGAGGTTGGCTTTGATCAAAGGGGTAACCACTTTGGAATCAGGACGTTGGGTCGATAGAATAATGTGGTATCCGGCGGCGCGGCCCTTCTGGCACAATCTTTGAATACAGGTTTCAGTCTGTGCTTTGTACGTTTTATCGGTGATCAGGTCGGCATATTCGTCTATGACGATTACCTGGTGGGGCAATGGATGGCCGAGATTATGATACGCGTTGATATCGGGTACCCCATGGTCAGTAAATTGCCGATACCTCTCTTCCATCTCTGCCACCAGTGCCTCTAAGGCGGCAGAGGCCTCTTCCATATCCATAACAATCGGATGCCTCTGGGGTTCTGAAGTGATGTCCGGTCGCCTCAGGTGGGGAAGATCGGTTAAATCGGTAAAGGTAACCCGTTTGGGATCTATCAAAGTAAACTGAACATGATCCGGTTCTGCTGTCATGGCTATGGCGATTACAACGGCCCGCAAAAAGATCGATTTCCCGCTTCCGGAAGTACCGGCCACAAGAATGGAAGTCATACTGGGTTCGGTGGGATCGGCCCAGAACACCGAGCCATCCACGCCCATACCCAATGGAAACGCCACGGCTGAATCCGGCCGGTCATCAGCACCACGTTTGAGAAGTTCTTCTAAAGTCAAAGGGGTAATGATCCGGCGGGGGATATCCAGGCCGATATAACCGGCATGGGCCTGAATCAGCGGAGGGGAGTCCAGGGAGAGGCTCACTTGCAGGTCTTCCGCCCGGTTCATGATTTTTTTGACTGTGGTTCCCTTTTCCATTGCCGGTTTGATTTTAATCCGGATCAGCCGGGGGCCCAGGATAACCCCCTCTCGCTCAACCGGCAGTTTGAGGACTTTGAATACCTCAATCACTTTGGTCATCAGCTTTTCTGCTTCGATGTCCTGCTGTTCATGGTCATTGTGGCTCTGTTCATTTTTTTTGTGAAGGGAGGGCTTTGTGGCAGCAGTTTTGGCCTCTGTTTCTCTTCGAGGTCCCCAGTCCCGGTCGCAGGACCCGTTTAAAAAACAGCTGTCACAAAGAAAGGGTTGAAACGGAGGTGGAAGGGTTATTTTGCCTTTCCGGTGGGTTGATGCTTTGACATCTGCCACGACTTTAAACAACTCCGGAAGGCGGGAACTCATCTGTGCCATCTCCCCGGCAGAATAAACCACCTCCGAATTCTTTTCATCCAGATAAAGAACAACCCCCTTTGGCTGTATACCGGTTTTTTGCTGGATTAGCCAGCCATACAGCCCGATTTGTACCAGCTCTTCATCATGGAAATGGGGTTTTAACCCTTTAAATTCAACCAGAATAACTTCTTTGCGAATCTGATCCACCATAAGGGAATCAAATTTGCCGCTTACCTGAAAAGTACGACCGTCTTTCAGGCGTGTTGAGCCGGTGATCAGTTTTTCAGGATCGCAGAATATTTGTGCGATGAGCGATTCCCCCTGCGTGGAATCGCAGGTGATCTGTTCTTTCAGGAATTCGGTCAGATGCCTGGCCCACAACTCTACGCCCCTGCCAAGGCTCAATACCGCTTCATATTTCATTTTCTCTGCTTTTTCGGCCAGAAAGGGGCCCAGCAAATGGTCCTGGAGCAGGCCGTGAAGTCCGGCGGTCAAATTTCTGTTTTTTTTTGAAAGCAGTTCTATCAGGTCAAGTTTTAGTTTGGTTGGTTTTTTTGATGACAGAGCTTGATAAAAAGGCTTTGCGATGTGGTTGTGGAAAACATTGCCCGGAAAAAACCCATTGCCTTTAAGCCCTGCGGTCCAGGCAGCCTTCCGCCCGCTGAGATGATAGGCCAAAAGCCGGGGGCAGCGCTGGCAGAGATGGCACTCGGTGACATTAGCCTTGACCATGGTACTTGCCTACCCTCAACTGAATGATAACTCCGGGAGGAGACCCATAAATGCTGAACATCTCACTTTTTCCGGCTTTGTTCAATGCGGACAGGAGCATGTCTGAATCCAGAGCAGGGGAAAGCTTAAGCTTTTTGCCGACTTTGGCTGCCAGAAACTGTGCTTTCATCATCTTGGCCGGAGATTTATCCAAAACATTCATGGCGGTTTTACTGATCTCACTGGAGTCAAAACCGGTATCAGCCGGTATCTTTGGCTGGACGTTACCATCGGGTTCAGGGTTCGGTTCTGATGCTGTCTTTCCGATGGATTTTCCTTTAAAATAGTGATCAATGGCTTTGAATGAGGGGTAAGCGTCACCATTGACCTTTTCCCGGATAAATTTGCGGTATTCTGCTTCACCGATTGTTCTGCCATTCCGATCGGCAATATCACCGGCCACCACATCGTGTTTCAGCCTTGCCAGGGCGTACCAGCGGGCGGCCTGGGTATCATCGAGGAAAACAGCACCGCCGTTTACCTGCTTTAACTTGTCCAGCAGTTGATTGGTCTTTATCCAGGTTTCCAGAAACGGACATCGCCTGTCCCGGATGTACAGGGCGCGACCTTCGGTGTTATGCACTTCCATATGTGTGATGCCGCGGTTAAGGCTTGCCCGCACCGAACTGTGGTTCAATTCCACATCAACCATAAAAACAGCATCTGCAGCCCTACCTTCATTTCGGATCAGGGAGCCGCTCAAATCGATATATTTAACGTCCTCAGACGACCATTTCAGATCTTCAAACCTGTAGGTTTCGGTGTCAGGTCTGTTTTTAAGATACTGTTCCAGGGCCAGGGTCAACCGGCCTTCGTCCGGAGGATAATCATCTAATTTGGCAAGAATCTCCTGATGATTGGAATCAAATTTATCCTGTAAAATTTTGACGAAATCAATTTCTTCTGCCGGACCAGGGAGTTGGCCTCCTGATCCTGGTTTGGATTTTGTCACACCTGCTGTACCGTTGATAATTTTGCCCAGAAGATTGTTTGAACGGATCAACACCTGCCTGGGAGATATCTCACCGTATGCAAAAATCCTATCAAACTCCTCTTTATACTCCGGATAAAACGGGTAAAGCTCGTGGGGTCTCGGGGTGCTGCCAAGGACATGGTCTAATCTGGATTTGACCAGTTCAATGGCCTGCTGCTTGTTGGCTCCGTAAATGGAAATCGGATTGGCTTCAAGGCGTTGACTGCATGATTTGTCTGTTTTCTGCTTAAATTCTCTGTCCCACAGGATTTCTCTGAAAAATGCCACCGGCAGCATGGCACGGCATTGATCACATAGAAAGTACACCAGCTGACAAAATTTGTGGATCAGATGGTCGGTTTGTAAGTTTTCCAGCTGATCAAAAAAAACCGCCAGGGGGCGCTCTGTATACCGGCTCATCAATGTGTCCAATGACAAAAGGAGGTCCTGGGCCTGGGCTTCCAGGGTTGAGGGCTCCATGCGGCTTCGGTCAGTAACCCCCAGCAGCTTGATATCTTCATCCGGGAGGGCATATCCCTTAAACCAGTTTATGGCTCTCATCCGGCGATCCGGAAAGAAAATATACTGCACAAAAACAGTGAGAAATTCAGGATCAAGATCCTGGTGGCGGTCACTCAAAACTGTTTTTGTTTTTTCAGCCCAGCGAGCCCGACTTTTTGGGGAAAATTTCAGCTTGAACACTTTTCCGGGTGAGCTGTCAAGTATTTCCACGGCTTTAAGAAGTTTCTGTTTAAGAAGTTTCTTTTTGGTTGTGCCGGCGGTTTCCTTGAAAACCCCGGAGAGAATACCGGCGGTAATTCTTTCAAACAGGCTGGCATCGATTTTTTCATTTTTTTTTCGAACCAGGCTGGCGACAATTTCCCGAAGCAGGTATCGAAACGCCTTATGGTGGTCAATGATCGGCTGAATATAGGCGCAGGAATAGGGTTGTGTACTGTTTTGGCTGTTGTCGAACAGGCGGCAGATCAAATGGGTTTTGCCGCTTCCGGCATCGCCTAATACCAGTCCGGCATGGGGGGAGGCCGGATTATGTGCTTTATAGCCAATGAGCTTCAGGACGTCCTGAAACTCGCCTTCTCCCAGACCGGGAACATCCGGGTACCGATCCGCCCAGGGATTCCCCGCGGAAGAAGAAGAGAACGGATTGGTTTCCTTTAAGATATTTAATACGTTTTCCGGGTCAGACATCAGGATTACCTCCGCCAGGCCACAGCAATATATAGATCCCCGTCCCGTCCCTGGAAGGAGTCTTTCACCTGGCCGGAAGAGAGTCGGCTGGGATCACCGGG
>JAWOGI010000202.1:0-9282 GCA_046496975.1 Desulfobacteraceae bacterium
AACAGGGGGAAAATATGCCACAGCAGCTTTTTCCGTTCTGCAGGCCTCACTGGCTTTCCCGGAACCGATACCCGATGCCCCGGACGGTTTCAATGAACAAGGCGCATGTGCCCAGTTTTTTCCGGAGACCGGCAATGGTGACATCGACACTGCGCTCTGTCACCGCATAATTCTCACCGTGGACGGCATCCACGATCTGTCCCCGTGTGAACACCCACCCCTTTCTCGCTGCCAGCAGGGAGAGAACCTGGAATTCCGACAGGGTCAACTCCAGTGCCCTGTCATCGATTTTGACCATGTGGCGGTCATGGTCGATGACCATGTTTCCCTCCCTGGTCACCCTGCCGGGTTCCCTCTCTTCGCTTTGACCTCTTCTACGGAATATGGCCCTGATCCGTGCCACCAGCTCCCGGGGACTGAAGGGTTTGGACAGGTAATCGTTTGCCCCCAGTTCCAGCCCGGAAACAATGTCACTCTCCTCTCCCTTTGCCGATAGAATCACGATGGGCAGCTGGGCCGTGGCCTTGCCCGACCGGATCTTCCGGGTCACCTCCAGTCCGTCCATTCCGGGAAGCATGAGGTCCAGCACCATGAGGTCCGGCAAAGACCCTTCGGCGACGGCCAGGGCCTCTTCTCCGGAGATGGCGGTGACGATCTCATACCCCTCTTTTTCAAGGTTGTATTTGACCAGCTCCAGGATATCCTGTTCGTCATCAACAATTAAAATCTTTTCTTTGGGCATCTTCTGTCCATCCTAAAAATGGTTTGCTGTCTGCAGGCGAGTTGATCGCTTTTGATGGTTTTTCTTCTTCCATAACCACAGGCCGGGTAATCCCCTTTTTTCACTGCAAATCATGCCTGATAATCTTCCCTTTTATCATGTGGATCACCTCTTCGGAAATGTTTTTGATATGGTCTCCGATACGTTCAAGATGGCGGGATATCAGGTACCTGTTGACTATTCTGCCGGCATATTCCGGTGATTTGACAATGGCCAGTTTCATGGCATCATAGGCATCGTTTCGCATCACGTTAACCTCCTCGTCCATTTTGATCACCCTTTCGGCCATATCCGCATCCATGGCAACCAGGGCATCCAGGCTGGTCTTCAGCATCAGACCGGTCTTTTCAGCCATCTTATAGTAATCATAGGAATATTCCCCAAAATTTTTACCGGAAGTGGTTGTCACCCGCCGGCAGATGTTCACGGCAAGATCAGCCACCCGTTCCAGGTCGTTGTTGATCTTGACAACGGCGATGAGAAACCGCAGATCAATGGCAACGGGCTGGTAAAGGGCAATGATTTTCAGGCAATCTTCCTCGATTTCCACCTCGAGTTCATCGATCTCTATATCAGTATCAATGATATTCTGGGCACATTCGGCATCATTGTCTTTAACGGAAAGGGCAGCCGATTTAAACCGCTTTTCCACCATCCCCCCAAGGGAGAGGATCTCTTTTTTTATCTTGTCCACCTCTTTTTGCAGGTTACCGGCCATTGTTAATTCTCCTTTATAAGTTGACATCTCTGGTAAGAAAATTCCGGGGCTTAGTTGCAAAAGAGGGTACCCTGAAATTGTTAGAAAAATGTTAGGAAAAGATGAAAAGGGGGTGAAAGCGGTTCAAGGTCAGCATATTCCCAGGTGTTTTTTGAACATCAGCCGGTTCCCCCGGTCGTTGTATGTGTATTCCGACGCATAGTGCTGGATGATCACAAGACCCCTGCCGTGTTCATCGCAGCTGTCCGGGGCACCCCCCGTCCTCGCCTGCCAGTCAAACCCCTTTCCCTGGTCCTGGATCTCTATGGCAACGCTATCTTGTGTTGTGCAGATCACCCGGCAGTTGACCGTTTTTTTGGGGTCCTCGTTGTTCCCGTGCTTGACCGCATTGATCAGTCCCTCCCGCAGGGCAAGGTGAATGGAAAAAAGATCTTTCCGGGTGCCGGTGATTTTATCCAGAACAAAAACAAGGGCCTTGTCACACACCTTGTCAACATTTTCCATTGTTGAATCAAAGGTGATGGAGAGAAACGTACTGGTCTCGGAAACAATCACAACACCAGGAGCGGTCATGGATCATACCTCCACACAGAGCAGCAGGATATCATCCTCGGGGAGATGCCGGGGGCCGAAGAGTTTCCGGCTCAGCACCAGGGGGGTCTGTTCCACCTCTGTTGCGTTCATCCCTTTGAACAGATCCAAAAGAGACTCAGATCCCCTGGCCCATGTGATTCTTTTCTCGACAGACTCCACCAGACCGTCGGTATACATGTAGAACCTGTCGCCGGGAGAGACCGTTGTCTTGTACAGCCCAAACTGGGCATCCTGGAACATCCCCAGCACATCACCGTCGTTTTTTATCAACTCAGGCTCGCCGTCCAGGGGGACGTACACGGCAGGGGGGTGACCGGCATTGACCAGAACAAGCCTTCCGCTGCTCCGGTTCAGGTGAATATAGCAGGCTGTGAGGTATTTTCCCCCGGGAAGAATTTCGGCCAGTACATCATTGACCATTTTCATGCTCTCTGCCGGTGAATAGACAGGGGTGCAGTTCTGGGCCAGAAGGGCCTTTACCGATGCGGTCATATAGCTGGTCCTGATGTCATGGCCGGAAAAATCGGCCACAAAATACCCCGTAATATCGTTTGAAATGGAGAGAATATCGTAAAAATCACCTCCCGCCTCTTCCAGGGCCTTGTAGTAAACACCGAATTTCGGGGTGTCATAATCTTTTGGCACAGGCAGCATGGCATTCTGGGCCCTGGTAATCTGCCTGAGCTTTTCCGCCTGGCTGGCAATAAGCGAGTTGGTGGCAATGGAGAGTTTCAGGTGCATGCGCACCCTGGCCAGCACCTCCAAGGGGTGAAAGGGCTTGGTAATATAGTCCACCGCCCCCAGGTCGAACCCCTTGAGCTTTGACTCCACCTCCATGAGGCCGGTGAGAAAAATCACCGGGATCCTGCCGGTAACAGGATTCTCCTTTAGCTGCCTGATCACCTGAAACCCGTCTTCCCCGGGCATTTCAATGTCAAGGAGTATCATGTCAGGTGTATCACTGACGGCTTTTTCCCTGGCTTCAGGACCGTTGTCAGCGGTGAGAACCCGGTACCCCTCCCGTGAAAGGGCCTGCTCGATGATCTTGAGGTTCACCAGGTTGTCGTCAACGGCCAGTACGGTAAACGGCTGCTGCTCAGGTCTTCGGGCATCCATTGTCAAAGAAACCTCCAGCCGGGAAAAGAAAACTACCCGATTGCTGTTTGTATGCTGTCAATCTGCTGCTCTATTTCGGCGGTTTTCTCGTTAAACCCGTCAAGGGAGCCGGCCCGGGCCGATGTTTCCATGGTGCGGGCAATGGCTGCCAGGCCGGCAAAGCCAAGATTGCCTGCAGCGCCCTTGATGGAGTGGGCAGCAAAGGCAACCTTTTCTGCATCCCCTGCGGCAAGGCCGGTTTCAATCTTTGCAAGGTCCGATGAGCAGGTGGTCACAAACAGCGCTGCCAGCTCTAAAAAATCCGCTTCTGACACGTCCAGAACGTCTGCCATTTTCTTTAAATCCATACCTGCTCCAGTAAAAAAAATTGCACCCCAAAACCGCATCCAGGAAACTATTGGTATAGTAAACCACAGATAGAGGAACAAGTTCAATGCAAAAAATGAATATTTCATTCTCCTTCCTGATCATGCCGGAATTCTGCCTTGTGACTGCTGGGCTTGGTCATAACTTCGGCCGCTCGTCACATTCAGCGGGCCAACGGGGTCAGGCTTTTCCCACCCCACGGCGGCCGATGTTATGACCAAGTCCCGATTTTATGATTGACAATAAACCGCCGTTGATTTAATTAGGAATCCTAATTGTTTTATATGCTAATCGTTTTTACCCTCATACTGCGGGCAGCACCCCATGGGTGCTTTTACGGAAACGAGGGGGCTTGACCAGAACTCTGCCTGCCCCCTCTCTTTCAAGGCCGAAAAATGGAAAACAAGAGGATACTGGACCAGGCAAAACTGGTCTTTACAACAGGAAAAATGATAAGGGAGAGGGTCTTTTCAAAGCACCTGTTCAAAGCCGACTCCCGGAACAGGGAGAAACCCTTCCAGGACCTTACCATGCCCCAGTTCCACGTGCTGATGCTCATCCAGCACAGGGGCAAGGTCTCTGTGAAGGAGTTGGCCAGAAGCCTCCTGGTCACCCCGCCTTCGGCATCGGTAATGGTTGAAAAACTGGTGGACAAGAAACTGCTGGTGAGAACCCCCTGCCTGGAAGACAGAAGAAAGGTCGACATCTCCCTCTCTTCCGAAGCTGCCAGGAAAATCGACGAAATCGAGAGCATCACCCTGTCGGCTTTTGTTGAGCTTGTGGAAGAACTGGGCCCTGAAACCACGGAAAAATGGTGCGAGGTCCTGGAACAGATACAGACCATATTGAAAAAGGAGTCAACGTTTTTACCATGAACCAGATGACATCCAACAGCAAAACAAAAAAAACCCCTTCTGCCAGGATCGTTTTAAGGGCCGTTATCTGCCTTCTGGTCCTGGCTGCCGGCGTTGCAGCCATGAAATACTTTGCCGCCGGCCAGAAGAAACCGAAGATGGCCGAGCCAAAAGAACAGGTCATCCAGGTCCGGGTTAAAAAAGCCGTGCCGGAAAATGTTGCCGTCACCTTGAAAGGGTTCGGCGTTGCAGAACCTGTTGATTCGGTGACCATCTCTTCCCAGGTTTCCGGGAAAATTGTATGGACCTCTTCTCTTTTCAAGCCCGGCGCCCGGGTGGCCAAAAACAAGGTGCTGTTTAAAATCGATCCCGTCAACTACCAGATTGCCAGGGACAAGGCAAGAGCCCTTGTCATGGAAAGAAAACAGGCCATGGAACGCCTGGAAAAAGAGAGACGGTCCGACGGGATACGGATCAAAACCCTGAAAAGGACCCGTGAGCTGACAAAAGCCGAATACCAGAGGATAAAGCGGCTGTTTCAACAGGACAGGGTGGGAAACGCCTCCCAGGTGGACAAGGCCGAGCAGGCCTTTAACACGGCCAGTGACAAGGTAAACCAGCTGGCAGTGAAACTGGACCTCTACCCCGTCTCGGTAAAAGAGGCGGAAACACGGCTGGCATCGGCCAAAGCGGATCTTCTCAAGGCAGAAACAGACCTTGACAGATGCACAGCAAAAGCCCCCTTTGACTGCCGGATCACCGAGGTTGCCCTTGAAAAAGGGGAGTATGCCTCCCCTGGGAAAGAGGTCCTTACCATTGCAGATGATGCCTTCCTTGAAATCAATGTCTCCCTGGATGCCGGCAAGGTCTCTCGATGGATGAAATTTCAGCAGGATGACACGGCAGCTCCGGGGTGGTTTTCCGAGCCGGTGCCGGTAAAATGCCCGGTCCGGTGGACGGAAAAACCCGACAGCCCGCCGGTTCAGGGTTCCCTGCACCGGATCGTGGAGTTTGACCGGGAATCCAGGACCATCACCTGTGCAGTCCGCATAGATACCGGGAAGGTGAAAACAGAAGGCTTTCCCCTGGTGGCGGGGATGTTCTGCTCGGTCGCCATTCCGGGAAAAGTGATTGAAGGTCTCTACAGGGTGCCGTCCTGGTCGGTCACCACGGAAAACACCGTATATGTTGCCCGGGACCACCGCCTTGAAACCCGCAGTATCACAAGG
The DNA here is from genome assembly GCA_046496975.1 of Desulfobacteraceae bacterium. Taxonomy (GTDB): domain Bacteria; phylum Desulfobacterota; class Desulfobacteria; order Desulfobacterales; family Desulfobacteraceae; genus DATFJZ01. The sequence goes on from JAWOGI010000202.1 coordinate 5,659, forward strand.
GCCTACGATGAAGAGGGGGTCGTCTTTATCTCAAAGGGGATAAAGCCCGGCGAGATCATTGTCACAACACGGCTGGTGGACCCCATGGAAAACGCCTTGTTAAAATTTTCCTCCGTTGATTGATTTAGCCACCGACGGCGGGCCCAAAGCCCATAACCCCTAACGGACGAAACCAATGAAACAGATAGTCTACACCTTTGCCAAAAACACGGTTTTTGCCAACATCCTACTGGTCCTGATTTTCCTGGCAGGGGGAGTCGCCTGCTTCTCCATGCTCAGGGAGACCTTTCCCCCCATGGACCTGGAAAAGATCTCCATTGCTGTGCCCTATCCAGGAGCCGATCCTGAAGAGGTCGAGGAGGGGATCAGCCGGAAAATCGAAGAGGCCATTGAGAGCCTCGAGGGCATTGACGAGTACACCACCACCTCCTCGGAAAACATGGCAACGGCCATGATCGAGGTGGATGAAGGGTATGACACAGAAAGTGTGCTGGAAAGTGTCCGGGCCAACATCGATGCCATCTCCAATTTCCCCGTTGATGCGGAAAACCCCGTGATCAAGGAGGTGGTGATGAAGGACAGCGTAATTACCCTCTACCTTGCCGCAGACATGCCCGAGAAACGGCTTAAACAGTGGGGAGAGCGGATCAAAGAGAGGGCCCGGCAGCTGCCCGAGGTGTCCCAGGTCTCCATCTCCGGTGCCAGGGAGTACGAGATCTCCATTGAGATCTCCGAGGAGAAGCTGATGCAGTACAACCTCTCCTTTGCCGCCGTGGCAGATGCTGTGCGCAACAGCAGCCTGAACCGTTCCGGGGGAACCATCAGGGCCGAGGGAGAGGAGATCCGCATCCGGACCATGGGCAGAAAGTACACCGGCCGGGAGTTCGGTAAGATCATCGTCCTGGCGGACCCCTCGGGGGAGACAGTGACCCTGGACCAGGTGGCAGATATCGTGGACGGGTTTGAACAGGACCCGTCAAGGGCCTTTATCAACGGCAAGAGAGCGGTCCTTGTCACCGTGTCCAAAACCGAGGAAGAGGATGCCATTGTGATCTCCGATGCGGTCCATGACTTTGTCAAAGCCACCCGATCCCAACTGCCCCCGGGCATCGACTTCAATGTCCTCTACGACCGGACAGACATGCTCAGGGCGAGGATCAACCTGCTGGTGAAAAACGGCGCCTTCGGCCTCTGCATCGTGTTTGTCCTGCTGTGGGCCTTTTTAAACACAAGCCTCTCCTGGTGGGTGGGGATGGGCATTCCCATCTCCATTGCCGGAGCCCTGGCCATTTTATGGGCCATCGGCGGCTCCATCAATATGATCTCCCTTTTCGGTCTGATCCTGGTCATCGGCATTGTAGTGGACGATGCCATTGTTGTCGGCGAATCCATCTATGTTCACCGGAAAAACGGGAAACCGCCCCTAGAGGCGGCGGTGGAAGGGACCATGGAGGTGGGCATGCCCGTGCTGGCAGCGGTGCTGACCACCTGTGTGGCCTTTCTGCCTCTGGCCTACGTGGGGGGAACCATGGGAAAGTTCATCTCGGTGCTGCCCCCGGTGGTCATCTCCTGCCTTGCCGTCTCCCTGGTAGAGTGCCTTGTTTTGCTGCCGGCCCATTTGAGTCACCTTGCAGACCCCAACGAAGAAAAACAGGCCAGGGGGATATCACGGGTTTTCCAAGGGGTGCACCGGTCTACCAGCAACGGCATGGAGTGGTTTGTCACAAACGTCTACACCCCTTTTTTAAGCCAGGCCCTGCGCTGGCGTTATATCTCTTTCTGTATTGCCATCGGTGTTCTCATGGCGGTGACCGGCCTGATCAAGGGGGGGACCGTGAAATTCAATGTCTTTCCCGAGATTGACGGGTTCATTGTCACCTCTTCCGTGGTGTTTCCCAACGGCACCCCGGCATCGGTGACGGAAAGGGCCGTGCAAAAGCTGGAAGACTCCCTGGCAAGAGTGGCTGACAAGACCGAAACCCTTTCCAAAAAACCCCTTGTGGAAAAGAAACTCTCTTTCATCGGAGGTACTTCCAGCAGGAGGGGCTCTTCCACCACAGGTCCCAATGCCGGCATGGTCCAGGCCATCCTCCTGGAATCCGAAGAGCGGGGCATCCACTCAAAGGAGATCACGGCGGCCTGGGAAAAGGAGACCGGTCCGATTCCAGGCGCCGAAACCCTGAGTTTTGAAGCCATGTCCCCGGGTGGCCAAGGTGCTCCTCTGGCCTTCTGGATACAGGGAAAAAACATGGACAACGTCCTTGCCGCCGCTGACCGACTCATGGCCAGGCTGGAAACCTTTGACGGTGTTTACCAGATCGCCTCGGACTTCTCTCCGGGCAAGAAAGAGCTGCGTCTTGAACTCAAGCCCTTTGCAAGGCATCTGGGAATCACCGTGGCCGATCTTGCATCCCAGGTCAACTCCGCCTATTACGGCAACGAAGCCCTGCGGGTCCAGAGGGGCGAGGACGATATCCGGGTCAAGATTCGGTACACGGCAGAGGAGAGAAGCTCCCTGGAGAGCCTGGAGTCCATGCGCATCCGCACCCCCGGCGGAGAGGAAGTTTTCCTCGGTTCCGTGGCAGCAATGCACTTTCAGCCGGGTTATTCGGCCATCACCCGCACCAACGGCATGCGGAGGGTTTCGGTGTCCGCCTCGGTGAACACGAAAAAGGCCAACACCAATGAGATCTTTGCCGAGCTGGAAACCTCGTTTTTAAAACAGCTGGAATCGAGGTTCCCCGATCTTACGGTGGTGCTCCAGGGAGACAAGAAAAGGTCCCGGGAGTCCTTTTCCAGCCTGCTGATCGGATTTCCCCTGGCCCTGGTGGGGATCTTTGCCATGGTTGCCACCATGTTCCGTTCTTACATCCAGCCCTTTATCATCATGTTCACCATCCCCTTCGGAATCATCGGCGCTGTCATGGGCCATCTTGCCATGGGGTACAGTCTCTCCATCATGAGTGTCTTTGGCATGGTTGCCCTCACCGGGGTGGTGGTCAACGATTCCATCGTGCTCATCGAACGGATCAATGTCAATTTCTCCCAGGGAATTTCCTTTTTTGATGCCATCATCAAAGGGGGGACCCGGCGGTTCCGGGCCATCTTCCTCACCACCCTGAGCACCGTGGGCGGGCTCAGCCCCATGCTGCTGGAAACCGACCTCCAGGCCCGATTCCTCATTCCCATGGCCATCTCCCTGGCTGCCGGTGTGGCCTTTGCAACGATCCTCACCCTTGTTCTGATCCCCAGTCTGATGGCCATCCTCAACGATTTCAGGCTGGCCGCCCACCGGATCAGGCACGGCAGGTGGCCCAAACGGGTGGATGTGGAACCGGCCCGGCACAGGTATTGACCATAAAGCCGTCAGCCGTCAGTAAGCAGCAGGTATCTATTGGAAGCTGATTACTGAAGGCTGATAACTTTCATATAACGGCCATGCCCTGCGGGCACAACAAAGATAGGGTCGTAGACGCGGAGCCAAGTCCGATGCAGAGGCAGCCGATTCGGGGTTTTGCCCGTAGCGGTTTCAATAAAATACTGCAATTTCACAATCACAGAACCAAACTCTTCTTTAATTTCAAATAACACAAATGGAACACAAGGAGGTTTAATAAACAAACT
>JAWOGI010000233.1:0-3645 GCA_046496975.1 Desulfobacteraceae bacterium
GTTACAACAGAGGTGGTTATTGTCATTGAGGTGGCCATGGGGTGGGCAGTTACGGAAGAGGGACCCTTTCTTTTGGGCGGTGGCCGCCCAAAAGATTCCTCGAAAGAGCCCAACGGCTGGAGCCGGGGATCTTTGCCAATCAGCAGCAGCTGATGAAGACAAAAAAAGCCCGATTGGTTTTCACCAATCGGGCTTTTTTTTCATCTCTTGACCAGAAGTCAGGGCCTACTGCATGGCATCAACCTTTTTGATCATGGTCTCTGTCAAATCAATACTGGGATCCCCATAGACAATCATGCCGGAGCGAGCCGCCACATCAGAGTCAATGATCATGGTATACCCCTCGCTCTGGCCATATTCCTTAAGGGCGGCATCAAGCTTTTTGACAATGGGATCAAGAACCTTTTTGCGCAACTCGACAATCTCAGACTGCGCATCCTCGGCCTTGATCTTCAGATCCCGGTCCAACATTGCGGCTTCACGTTTCTTTTCCTCCAGCACATCAACAGACCAGACACTCTCTTTCTTTTCAATTTCTTCGGCAAGGCTTTCTAGATTGGCAGCCTCTTCCCCGAATTTTTCCTGCAGCTGCTCCTGTTTGGCCATGAGCTCTTTTTTGGCACCCTGGCCATCCTTGCTGCCAAACAAAACACCCTGGACCGAGATAAAGCCTATTTTGGGATCAGCAGCCTGGGCCTCAACAACGGGGGCGGCGATGAGCAGCAGAGAAGGGAGAAGGAAAAGAGAAAATAATCGGCGCAGATTCATAACAAAGCTCCTTTATTGAGATCATAAAAAAAAGCCGGGAACAATGTTCCCGGCCTTAGAGGCATACCCGACAGGCCCTGGTTACTGGATCACAAAATCATCCCGCCGGTTTTGAGACCATGAGTACTCATCATGACCAAGGAGAAGGGGACGCTCTTCACCAAAACTTACGGTATAGAGCTTGTCCGCATCAACCCCGAGGTTAACCAGGTATTTCTTGGCGGCCTGGGCCCGGCGTTCACCAAGGGCGATATTATACTCATTGGTGCCCCGCTCATCACAATTGCCCTGGATGCTGATTTTCAGGTCGCTGTTGCTCTTGATAAATTCGGCATTGCCTTCGATACGTGGCTGTTGATCATCACGAATATTGGATTTATCAAAATCAAAATAGACGGGGAGCATGCCCTTGTGGGTACGACCTTCTGTAACCTCGTATGCCCCTGTAGTCGCGGTAACGCTCTCGTCGGAATCAATGGATTCGTAGGAGCCGGCGGTATCAGCGGTGTCAGCGGTGTCAGCAACAGAAGCCCCGGAGTCAGCCGTTGTGGTGGTATCGGTCGTTATCCGAGCATCCTCTTGGGACTCCACCGGCTTCTTAGCGCAGCCCACCGTCAAAAAAGATACAGAGGCGAATAGACCGGCCACACACAGAACTTGTAATATTTTTCCTTTCATCAACTTTCTCCTCATAAAAAATGAATTTTGTTCGTTACAAACGAGATATTTTTCTCAGAAAACTTTCAATAAAGAAACATGATATAAAATTACATGCCCCCTTTCCACTATAAAATCAAAAAATATTTTTATACACTAAAGAAACATCCACAAAAATTCAAGCCGTTTTTTTTTATATTCCATCACCTTACCTCTCTCTTGCCGCGCCCTATTCCCCTGTTTTTTTATAAGTTTTAAAGGCAGGGCATTGCTCGGAGTGGCATGATAGAGTAAATTCTTCTTCTTGTAAAATAACCGGTCCACCTAACAAACCAACCACCTTGAGACTATGAGCATTCATACCATAACAGATCAGGAAACCGCCCTTAAAGACATGGTAGCCAAAAATAAATGGGGTACCTTCTTCGGCGTTTCCCAGCACACCCTGGACAGGGTGTGGAATAACCTTACCGACCCGGACGGCAACTCCGTTGTCTATATCACCATGGAGATCGGTGCAGACCTTGATGTCTTTAACCCCGTGCAGAAACATCTGCGCGATCTGGAGATTGTTGATTCGACAAATTCCATTTTCGATCATTACGCCAAGCTCTTTTTACACGGTAAGCAGAAGATCCCCAATTACGGCGGCGGGCTCGGCATTCTGGCCGGCGACACCTTAAAGAGCATGGCTGATCTGAAGATTCCCACAGTGTCAGTATCTCTGCTCTATCGCAAGGGATATTTCTCGCAGCATGTTGACGCGCTTCTGGGCCAGATCTGCACGGCCACGGACTGGCAACCGGAAAATACCCCCTCACTCTATCTTCTCAAAGATCCCGATTATCCCGATCTTCCTCTGGAAATCGAGATTTCTTTTTTTGATGCCCATGACCGCAAGACCTCCGCCTATGCCCGGGTATGGTTGAAGATGGAGATCAGCAAAAACCTGGAATTTTTCACCCCGGAGATTCTTCTCGACTATGCCATCCCCTCCTCTCCGGAGTGGATACAGGATGCGGCCCAGCATCTTTACGACAGCCGTTCCGAGAATATGAAGATCATCCAGCGCCGTCTTCTGGGGGCAGGGGTTGTCCCTGCCCTGCGGGCCTTGGGGATAACCGCTCGCATCCTCCACCTCAATGAACAGCATGGCGTGATTGCGGTGCTTGATCTGATTGTGGAACAGCTCAAAGAGACACTGGGCCATGCGTATCAGGCGGTGGCCACGGATGAGGATATTCTCCAGGCGGCAAAAACTGTTTCCAAAAGGATCGTCTATACCATTCATACCCCGGTCAAGGCGGGCCATGACCGTTTTGACCAGCGGCTCTACAACCAGTTCGGCAATGATTTCTGCCAGCGGATCCTCAGACTCCTGGCCCTGGATGACGAGGAAGGTCATCTCTTCAACTTCACGGCCTTTGCCATGCGGGTTAACCGGGCGACCAACAGCGTCAGCCGTATCCACCGGGGGGTCACCCAGAAACAATTCCCGGAGTTTGCCTCCAAGATCACGGCCATCACCAACGGTGTCCACCATGTAACCTGGATCAGCGATGCCAAAGCAGATTTTTACAACAGTTTCAAGGAATTCGACCAGTGGCAGGAAAACCCCCTGATCTTCAGCAACGCCCGGCTTCTGAGGGACGATCCGCGGTTTCGCTCCTATTTTGAACAGGCGTGGCAGCAAGACAACAAGGCCCTTATCACCAATGTCAACAATATGCTCCTGCGCCACCGCAAGATGATGCATGAGACCTGGATTGACCCCCCCAACTACCTCTCCCAGATTAATGAGGATAATTTCCTGGAACCAGGCGTTTTCACCATAGGCTTTGCCAGGCGTTTTTCCACCTACAAAAGGGCTGATCTCATCTTTTCCGATCTCGACACCCTGGCCGAGATCATCGTTACCCTCAACAAACCGATCAATTTCATCTTTGCGGGCAAGGCCCACCCAGCCGATGAACCGGGTAAAAAACTTATTCAGCAGGTCCTGGCCATCCAAGCCGATCTGTATAACAAGACCAATGGCCTGGCAAAAGTTGTTTTTATTCCCGGTTATGACATGCATATTGCCAAGCTCATGGTCTCAGGAGTCCATGCCTGGCTCAACTCGCCGAAACGCCCCCTGGAGGCCAGCGGCACCAGCGGCATGAAGGCAGCCATGAACGGCGTGCCCAACATCTCCACCATGGACGGCTGGTGGGTAGAGGG
>JAWOGI010000143.1:0-7915 GCA_046496975.1 Desulfobacteraceae bacterium
TGTCTTTGAGCTTGATGTTTCCCGAGGGGTCGTACTCCCTGGTTCCGTTTTTAAAGAACTGCTGGCCGGCCCCCTCGGCCACGATGATCACAGCGTGTTTTCTCTCCTCTATGCGCTTTTCAAGGGCACTGAACAGTCCTGATGCGCCGTAAAGGTCGATGTCGATTTCAGGTATCAGCACAAAATTGGCATCCTGCTGGGCCAGGGCCGCGGTTGCGGCGAGGAACCCCGAGTGTCTTCCCATGAGCTTTATCAGGCCGATGCCGTTGGGGTAGGCCTCGGCTTCGTTGTGGGCACCTTTGATGGCATCGGTGGCAATGTCCACGGCCGTGTCAAACCCGAAAGATCTTGATACCAGGTAGATGTCGTTGTCAATGGTCTTGGGAATACCCACAACGCTGATCTTCAGGTGCCGCCCCGTGATCTCTTTGGCAATTTTTTCTGCGGCAACCAGGGTGCCGTCACCTCCCACCATGAAGAGGATGCCGATGTTCATCCGTTCCAGGCAGTCCACAATTACGCTGATATCCTGGGTACCCCTGGAAGAGCCCAGGATAGTTCCCCCCATGTCAAGGATGTTGGAGACCGCCTCCGGGGAAAGCTCCATGAAATTGTGGCGGTATTCGGGGATAAAACCCTGGAGCCCGTAACGAATGCCGTAGATGTTTTTCACTCCGTAGCAGTGGTAGAGTTCAAGAACCAGCGATCGGATGATGTCGTTGAGACCCGGGCAGAGCCCGCCGCAGGTGACAATGGCGCATTTCAGCTTGCTTGGGTCAAAGTAGATCTTCTCTCTGGGGCCGGCCTGGTCAAACCCTGGAAGGCTCTTTTTTTCTGACAGCAGTTTTTCAATGTTTTTTGTCTGCACATCAACAAGGACCCGGTCCCTGTCGGATATGAACCGTTTTTCCTGGCCGCTGTCCGGCTGGTTGCAGAGGGGAGAGGTTATTTTGGCCTCTCCCAGGGTTTCGATGTCGGTGGTGATGTTCATGGTGCCTCCCATTGGGGTTTTTGTCCTGCAGGGTGAGGTTTATGTGCCGTTGAATTTGAAAGCTCCCTTGCCGAGAATGTCGTGGAGGTGGAGCACGCCGGCTGTCTTTCTGTTTTTGTCAATGACCGGCAGGACGGTGATCTGGTGTTTTTCCATGATGTTCAGGGCATCGTACAGGGGGGAGTCATCAGACACCGTGCGGGGGTTTTTTGTCATGAACCGCTGGACAGCCGCCCTGTGAAAATCGATCTGTTTTTTGGCGATGATGTGCCGGACATCCCCGTCTGTTACAATACCGGCAATACTGTTGTCCTGTTCCAGGACCATCACCGCCCCCAGGCGGAATTTTTCCATGACTTCCACGGCCAGCTCCAGGGAAGCGGTGACCGGTACTGAAGGGATGTTCCCTCCGGTGAGCATGATCTCTCCCACCATGCAGGAGAGCCGCTGCCCCAGGGCGCCGCCGGGGTGGGATCGTTTAAAATCCTCTTTCTTGAATTTTTTTTCATTGATCAGCACCACGGCCAGGGCGTCTCCCATGGCCAGCTGGGCCGTTGTGCTGGAGGTGGGGGCAAGACCCAGGGGGCAGGCCTCTTTTTTGACCCCGGTATCGATCACCGTTCCGCAGATTCTTGCCATGGTGGAGTTGACATTGCCGGTAAAGGCGATCATTTCACAGCCGAGAAGCTTGACGGAGGGCAGAAAAACGTTGAGTTCATCGGTCTCACCCGAATTGGAGATGGCGATGAGCACATCGTTTTTCGACACCATGCCAAGGTCTCCGTGCATGGCCTCCACCGGATGGAGAAACATGGCGTTGGTACCGGTGCTTGACAGGGTTGCCACGATTTTCCGGCCGATGAGCCCAGATTTTCCGATTCCCGCCACAATCACCCGGCCGGTGGCGTTGCAGATGATTCTAACCATTTTTTCAAACTCCGGTCCCAGCTTTTCAGTCAGGTCCAGAATGCTTTCAGCCTCTGTTTTTAACACTTGCACAGCATCTTGTATGATCATTTCTCTTTCTTCTTATCCTGGGTCTTTTTTTATAACGGCCACGAGCAGCGTCATCGAACCGGCCACAACGAAAACGGTAAATCTTATTTTATATGATCGGGGTGCCAAATGCAACGGGATTGTGTTTCTGGCTGAATTCTGTCCCAACGAACCCCGGGACTTTGTGCTTGACACGCCAGCCAACTTGAAGTTGAATGGTGTGGAACACGGGTTGAGACTACACCGGAAATGTTTTTATCACGACATGGGGAGATGGAGTATGAGAATTGCAATAATCGGAGGCGGCTCCCGGGGGCTTTATCTGATAAACCTCGTTGAGCAGATCGATTTTCAAGTGGTTGATCCTGTTATCGTGGCAGTGGCAGACCTCAACGACATGGCTGTCGGGTACGTCAGGGCCAGGGAGACTGGAATATTTGTTACCACCGACTACAATGACCTGTTTCTCCGGGATGACATTGATCTTCTTGTGGAACTCACCGGAGATCTCAATATCTACAACGATATTATTGGAAAAAAGCAGAGGCATGTAAGAGTTATTGCCCACACCACGGCACGGCTTTTCTGGGAAATTTCTCACTTTGCCAAACGTCAGAAAAATACCAACCACCAGCTTAAAATCACCAACAAGATGTACGATGTTATCCTCAACGGGTTTATCCAGGAGGATATCATAGTCATCGGATCGGATTATATAATCAAGGACGTCAATGAATCTTTTCTTGAAAAACTCGGCCTTTCAAGAGATGAGGTCCTTGGCAGTTTTTGTTATGAAGTCACCCACCACCAGCAGATGCCCTGTTCGGGGAATCAGCATCCCTGCCCCTTGAAAGAGGTCTACAAGACAGGAAAGCCGGCCACGGCAACCCATGTTCACCTGGATCGAAACGAGAGGAAAATCTACTACGCCATCTCCTGTTATCCTTTTTTTGAAGATGGAGAGATCATCGGTGCCGTAGAGGTTTCCAGGGATATCACCAAGGATATCAAGCTGGAAAAGGCAATGATGCAGCAGGAGAAGCTGGTCTCCATCGGTCGCCTCTCAGCCGGTGTTGCCCATGAGATCAACAACCCTTTGACCACCATTCTCACCTCGTCCATGCTTGCCCAGGAGGAGTGTGAAAAAAATTCCGATCTTTACCAGGAGCTTGAAACCATCTCCCAGGAAGCCCTGCGCTGCAGGAAAATTGTGAAAAGCCTTCTCGATTTTGCCCGCAAGGGCAATCCGGTGAAAAAGCCCGGCAATATCAACGATGCGGTTCAGGCCAGTGCGGTACTGACAAAAAAGCAGGCCGAGTTTAACGACGTGAATCTGGAGACCGATTTTGAAGAAAACCTGCCCTTCATCTCCTTTGACAAGGATCAGCTTCAGCAGACCATTATCAATCTGATTTTGAATGCCGTTGAAGCAACCCCCGGCGGCGGCAAAGTCACCCTTGTCACCCGGCACCTGGTCGATGAAGAAAAGATCGAAATCCAGGTCAGCGACACCGGTTCAGGTATCTCCGCCAAAGAGCTTGAAAAGATCTTTGATCCTTTTTTTACAACAAAAGAGGAAGGAACAGGCCTGGGCCTTGCCATAACCCATGGTATTGTCGAGCAGCACGGGGGGGCCATCACCGTGGACAGCACCCCGGGCCGGGGGACAAGCTTTTTCATCCGTTTTCCCGTAACCAGTGGTGGTCAGCATGACAGGGAATAAATCCGTCTCCATCCTCGTTGTTGACGATGAGCTGCACATTTGCAAAAACTGTGTAAAGATCCTCTCCAGGGAAGAATCCTATGATGTCCACTACCGGCTCAACGGCGTGGAAGCCCTGGAGACAATGAAAGAGAGGCCTTTTGACATTGTCCTCACCGATCTCAAGATGGCCAGACTCAGCGGCATGGAGGTGCTTGCCCGCATCAAGGAGGCCTGGACGGGCACCGTTGTCATCGTGATGACCGGCTACACCACGGTCTCTTCGGCAGTGGAGGTGATGAAACTCGGGGCCTTTGACTATCTGCCCAAGCCATTTACCCCCCATGAGCTCAGGGCCGTTGTGAAGCAGGCGGTGGAGAGAATGGCCATAAAGAAACAGCAGCACAGGCTGATGCACCTGGACCAGGGCCAGCAAAAAATTTCCCACCAGCTTGTGGGCAACAGCCCGGGCATAAAAAAGGCCATCCAGCTTGTTCAGAAGGTTGCCCCCACCGATGCAACTGTCTTTATTTCAGGCGAGAGCGGAACGGGAAAGGAGCTCATTGCCAGGGCCGTTCACATCAACAGCAGCCGCCGGGACCAGGCCTTTTTTGCCATTGACTGCGGCACCCTGTCCGGCGATCTTCTGGAATCGGAACTTTTCGGCCATACCAGGGGGGCCTTTACCGGGGCTGACAAGGAAAAACCGGGGATTTTTCAGCTGGCCGACAGGGGCACCGTTTTTCTGGACGAGATCAGCAATATCGGCATGGATGTGCAGGGTAAACTCTTGCGGTTCCTAGAAAACCGGGAGTTCATTCCCCTTGGCGGCACCAGTACCGTTAAGGTGGATGTCCGGCTGATCTTTGCCACCAACAGGGATCTTGAAGAGATGGCCGACCAGGGACTGTTTCGCAGGGATTTTTATTATCGAATCTTTGTTTACCCCATTGAAATGCCTCCCCTTCGCCAGCGTCAGTCGGATATTCTGCCCATTGCCTACTATTTTTTAAAGGCGTTTGCAGAAAAAATGGGCAAGGCAATAACCGGCTTTGACGACCGTGCGGCAAACCGGCTGGTGACCTACGAATGGCCGGGGAATGTCAGGCAGTTGAAAAATGTTGTGGAACGTGCCGTTATCCTGGCAGAGGGGGGTCTTGTCGCCCTGCCGGATCTTTCCCTTGTAGGAGAAACACAAGAGATAAACGAGATCGAAGGGCATATCCCGAAGACCAATGAAGAGCTGAAAGAGCTGAAAAAGGAGATTCGCCAGCAGGCTGTCTCCAGGGTCGAGAAAAATTTTATTCTGGATGCCCTTTCCAGGAACCAGTGGAATGTAACCCGGGCCTCCCGGGAGACCGGGCTGCAGCGAACAAGTTTTCAGGCCCTCATGCGAAAGTACAGTATTTCAAAACCCTGATCTGATAATAATCAAATTACAAATAACGGCCATGAGCAGCGTGCTCACAACAAACCATGAAAGCCGTCAGCCGTCAGCCGTCAGTAAGCAGCAGGAATTTACTGGAAGCTGATAACTGAGTACTGAGTACTGATGGCTTTCTTATAACAGCCATGAGCAGCGTGCTCACAACAAAGGTTGAAAGTCGAATTAGAGGCAGCCGGTTCGGGGTTTTCATACACTGTGTTTTTTTTTCATACACTTCTTTTTGGACAAAAACTATTGTGGTCCTTTACATGCTGTAAAGCCCGTCAAAGGGTCAATCTCCTGCCTTTTTTCCTTCGGAACACTCCTGAATTGGTTTCAGGCGGTGTATATGAAAATAGTTCACTTTTCTTTTAAGTTTACAGTGACTGTGGTTGAAAAACCTTGTAAATATAGGTGGTTACAATAAAATTTCAAGCGTGGCACACAACCTGCTACAGGTGTTGGTAACAGTGCAAAGCAGGGATGAAAGCCGTAAGCGTATCTGCTAACCCTGCCTGGCACCCCTGATAATTGATTGTTAAATACAATACCAGCATAAGGAGGTTATACCATGGCCAATGAAACAAAAGTTTTAGTAATAGATGATGAGCTTGATATCTGCAAGAATGTCGAAAAGATCCTCAAAAAAAACAACTACAGTGTTACCCACTCCCAGAGCGCCAGGGAGGCCCTGGAAATGATGCGTCAGGATTCTTTTTCCCTTTTGATATCGGATATCAAAATGCCTGAAATGAACGGACTTCAGCTGCTGAAAAATGTAACAAAAGACTTTCCCCTTACCAAAACCATCATGATGACAGGGTATGCTTCCACTGATACGGCCATGAAGGCCATCCGCCTGGGAGCCCTGGATTATATCCCCAAGCCATTTACCCCAAACGAACTGCGAACCATAGTGGACAAGGCCTTGGCCGGCGAGCTTACAGAGATGGAAATCTCTGATCAGGAGAGGGAATCCATTGATGTCATGGATTTTGAAATCGATTTTGGCCAGGACGAAGTGGTTACCCTGGACAGGAAGGAGGCACCGGAAAAGTCGGAAGAGCCCGCACCGGCCCCTGAATCTTACTGCTCAATGGGGGACATGGTGTGCGATATTTTTGAAAAGGTCGGCGCTACCTGCAAGGCAGGCGTGAAAAAAAACGTCTGTCCCAGACTTGAAGCCAAAAGAAAAAAACAGGCCAAAAAGGCCAAGACCTTTGATGCCAAAAAACTCATCGGAATTGACCAGCCCTTTGATTATGACGAAGTGGTTTCCATTACAGGACCCGAGTATGTCCGGTACCTGGACAGGGACGGGTTTTCATACCTTCCCTACGAAGAGTGGAAAAAACAGCCCTTGAAAGCCGATGCAGTTTCTGAAAAAGAAAAGGCCGGGGAGGCTTTCACCAGGGAGGTGCTTGTGGTGGATGATGAAATTGCCGTTAACAACAATATCCGGAAGATACTCTCAAAAAGCGGGCTGGAGGTGGATCAGGCCGTCACAAAGGCCGAGGCCCTGGAAAAGATTGCAGCAGACCGGTACAAGCTTGTGCTTCTGGATCTGAAAATACCCGGTGTTGCAGGGCTCGAGCTTCTCAAGGCGATTTCCGAGAAACAGCCCGGGGCCAAAGTGGTTATCATCACCGGCTATGCCAGCATAGATACTGCCGTTGAAGCTGCCAGAACCGGGGCGGTGGATTATCTGCCAAAGCCCTTTACACCGGATGAGATTCGTTCGGTTACAGAACGGGCCTTTGCCCTGGCAGCATGATCTCCCCGGAAGGTGGCCGATGTTATGACCAAGCGCCAGAAAGGGGATTGCCCTGTGCGTGAAAAATAAAATGGTTGATTGTGTTTGTTGAAGCTGGTATAATAGTCGGATTACATTAAAATCTTGACTTTTCAATTCAGGGGCTGCAGCCGGCGGTGCGGGGGTGAGGCGTTCAGTCAGAGCAAAATGAAAAGTTGGGTTGACATTACATATGGCCGAGGTCGCTGCAGTTTTCAAAACCGGGGCGACTTTCAAAAAATTATTTAAAACAATAAACAGGGCGTTAAAAAGAATGATTTGTACCAGCATAAGAAAAGATGAAGAGTGTGTTTTCATGACAGCAGACGGTTGCGGTTATAACGGCGGCGAATGCAAACCCGTTGTTGACTCTTGCGACGGTTGTCAGAAAGCGTCTGATTACCCGGCGGGCAAGTTTTGCAAAGCAGCACCGGACCCTTCTTTAAAATGGAAAAACGGGAATTGCAACCTGGCAACCCATGTCAAGACGTCGGTGGAGACCAAAAAGCAGAAGGTCAACCCCATCAAGGCTTCCAAGAGAAAATAGGGGCATTCGCCTCCTCTTTTTCCAGGGCATGGAAAAGATGCTTGTTTGACAGGTAAAGCCTGAAACTGGATGGTGAATAAATTCAGTTTCAGGCTTTTTTTTACGACTTTCATATAAAACGACCATGAGCAGTGTGCTCACAACAAAGGTAGGGTCGTAGACGCGGAGCCAAGTCGAATTAGAGGCAGCCGGTCCGGGGCATTGCCCGTAGCGGTTTTGAGCGGCAGCGGTCAGCATGGACGCTGAAGGAGCTGCCGCTCACCTCGGAGCAAATCTTGGATGATTTGCGAGAATGAGCGGAGGGCAAAACCCCGAACCGGCTGCCTCTAATTCGACTTTCTCTCTTTGTTGTGTCCGCAGGGCATGGCCGTTATAAAGAAACAGCGGCATTATCCGGGTTGTGACAATATCCGGTTCTTTCCCGACTGTTTGGCCCGGTATAGAAAAGTGTCCGCATCGAT
>JAWOGI010000147.1:0-5535 GCA_046496975.1 Desulfobacteraceae bacterium
CCTGATTTTTAGGCTGGCAGGGAAAAAATCCCTCCGACGTTCTCGTGGAGGCCGGGCAATCCACTGGGGGCGGCGCAATACTGTTGGCTCCGCGTCTACGACCCTATGTTTGTTGTGAGCACACTGCTCATGGCCGTTTATAAGAAGATCCCTTATTTCAAGGAGTTTGTCAAAAGACTGGAACCTGATAAAAAGTCAGGTTCCAAAAATAATGAAAGTGCTGCAAACAGGAAACAGATCATGCGACAGCGCTTCAGACTCAATTTCAGGCTGATCACCTATATCTCGGGTCGCGGGTAGAGCCCGCTTCTTTCAACGATTTCAGGAACCTTCTCCTCCCACTCAATGGCCATGACATGGAAACCGGCCACACCTTGGATCTCCTTTATCCGCTGGATCGCCTCGACACAGATGTCGATTCCCTCCTGGGCCTGCTTTTTCTTTTCCACCCCTGCCAGGCGGTTGACCACCTCGTCGGGAACGTCCATGCCGGGCACCCGGTTTTTCATGAACTTGGCCATGCCCGCCGACTTCATCGGGGTCATGCCGGCCATGATATAGACCTGTTCGTGGAGCCCCCGCTCCCTGACCCGGCGCATCCACTCCTCGAATTTGTCCAGGTTGTAAATGCACTGGGTCTGGATAAACTCCACACCGCAGGCCACCTTCTTGGCAAGGCGGGGCACCCGGATCTCAAAGGGATCGGCAAAGGGGTTGGCAGCAGCCCCCACAAACATGTCCGGCGGCCGCTTGATATCGTCCCCTCCGAGAAATTTCCCCTCATCCCGCATCTGCCTCACCGTCTGGATCAGCTGCATGGAGTCAAGGTCGTGGACATTCTGACCGCTGGCGCAATCCCCGAAACTCTGGTGATCCCCGGACAGGCAGAGGATGTTGTGAATATCAAAAGAGGCGGCCCCGAGAATATCGCTCTGGAGGGCGATGCGGTTTCTGTCCCTGGTGACCATCTGGAGTACGGGCTCTATGCCCATCTGTTTCAAATGGATGCAGGCGGCAAGGGAGCTCATCCGGGTCATGGAGGTCTGGTTGTCGGTGATGTTGACGCAGTCCACATGCTCTTTTATCAACTTCCCTTTTTCTGTCACTGCACCGGGATCGCTGCCCCGGGGAGGTCCGCATTCAGAAGTAACAGCCAGCTCTCCCTGCTTCAAAACCTTTTCAAGTCTGCTTGACGTCTTTAAGCTCATACCTGTACATCCTCCCTGATAACTTTTCGAGGTCCGCCAGCCCTGTCCGTTGACCAGTCCTTGATGGGGGCCACATGTTCGTACTCATCCAGTCTGCCAAGGGCTTTCAGCCTGTCGATGATCACCTGCCAGGCGCAGTCAAGCTCCTTGTTTATCTCGCATTTTCCATTGCTGGAGCCACCGCAGGGGCCGTTGAGCACCCGCTTGGCACACCTGGAAACGGGACAGATTCCGGCGGTTCTGGCCAGCACGCATGATCCGCAGGCCTGGCAGCGTTCGGTCCACATTCCCCGCTCTTCATTGGCACCGAGACAGACCGTGTTCACCCCCGGCAGCAGCGGGGTTGAAAAGTACTTCTCCGCTGCAAACTGAACCCCCACACCGCAGGCCAGGGAGAGAACGGCATCGTACTGGTCGATCACTCCCCGGATCTCTTCCAGATACTCATGGTCGCACTGGCGCTCCAGGGTCTTCTCATCGATGCGCTTCTCTATGCCCTGCTTGATAAAATGCATCCGCAGCACAGAAGCCAGCACCTCAACCTCTTTTTTACCGCCGGCCTCACAGACCGTGACGCACTCGTTGCACCCCAGGATGAGAAGACTGTCAAACGCCTCAACCTCTTTTATGATCTCTTCAATTGGTTTTTTTTCTGCGATTATCATAAACAAAGCCCCTTTCTTACAAAGGATTAAAACGTACAAAGATAACGACCTTAACCTCCATATAACCCCCATGAGCAGCGTGCTCACAACAAAAGATGAAACTTGAACAGGACCTTTCCCCCGCTTCCTTGTCTCTTGTTTCCTGCCTCTTGTCTCTTGTCAGCCCGGTTTTACGCTGCCATGGCCGCCTTTTTTTTGGCCAGGCGGATGGGACTTGGGCCAAGCTCGCGGATTTTTTCGTCCATCTCAATGGAGTACTGGGCAAACAGGGGCCCTTCCCCAGAGGAGAGGTTGTACATCTTCACCCGCTCCCCCCCGACACCGATCTTTTCAAGAAGCCTTGCTGCCTGTTCTACCCTTTTTCTAGCCCTGAAATTGCCCGTTTTAAAATGGCAATCCCCCTCCATACAGCCGACCACATACACACCGTCAGCGCCTCGTTCAAAGGCCCTCAGCACATGGATCACGTCCAGCTTTCCCGTACAGGGCAGCCGGATAATTCTGAAATTGGTCGGGCACTTCAGTCTCATGGAACCTGCCAGGTCCGCGGCAGAATACCCTCAGTAGTTACAGCAGAACGCAACTATCACCGGTTCAAACGTCTCTTTCATAATACCCCCTCCAGCAGGGATTCCACCTTGCTGAGCAATTGATCATCTTCGTACCAGTTGAGTTTAATGGCCTTTGCCGGACATTCCGAGGCACACACACCGCATCCGTGGCACAGGGCCGCATCGATTTCGCTCTTGCCCTGGTCATTGATTTTCGGAACCTCGTAGGGACAGGAGCGGACACAGATCAGGCAGGAAGCGCAATAATCCGGGTTGACCTCTGCAGTCACCGCCGACAGGGTCAGGTGGTCCTGGGAGAGGAAGGTGGTGGCCTTTGATGCGGCGGCATAGGCCTGGGCAATGGTTTCCGAAACAAGTTTTGGACCGTGGGCCGTACCGCAGAAGAAGATCCCCTCCGTGGCGGAATCAACAGGCCGAAGTTTGACATGGGCCTCAATGAAATACCCCTCCCGGTTCCTGCCAAGCTTTAGAATGGATGCCAGCTCTTCCGTGTCAGCGGCTCTTACACCGGCGCTCAACGCCACAAGATCGGCATCTACTGAAAGCCGCTGCCCCAGCACATGGTCGTTGAAATAGACCACAAGCCGGCCGTTCTCCTGTTTCACCTCGGGGGGATTGTCCGGATCGTACCGGAAAAAGAGCACCCCTTTATGCCTTGCCTCGGTGTAGTAATCCTCCAGCATGGAGTACATCCGCATGTCCCGGTAGAGGATAAACACTTCGGCATCGGGGTTCTTCTCCTTGATGTGCAGGGCGTTTTTCACTGCCCCCTGGCAGCAGACCCGTGAGCAGTTGGGATTCTCCTCGTTCCGGGACCCAACGCACTGGATCATCACCACCTGGTTGAGATCGCCGGCGCCCTGCTCGTCGATGCGGCTGGAGAGCTCCAGCTGGGTGACAACACGGTCGCTTTTTCCGTAGAGATACTCGGTGGGCTGGTACTCATGGGCACCGGTGGCAATGATCATCACCCCGTGGTCTATTTTCCGCTCGTACATGCCGGGCCCTACGAGCACTTCGGTGACAAAATTGCCCTTGTATCCGGTAAACCCTACAATCAGGGACTGTTTAAGCACCTGGATCTTTTCATGGGAGGCGACCTCCTCGGCCAGCCCTTTCACATAGCCCCTGATATCTTCTCCTTCAATGGTGGAAAAGAGCTGGTTGCCAAGGCCGCCAAGTTCGGCCTCTTTTTCCACAATCACCACCTCATACCCCTGGTCGGCCAGCCCTTTTGCCGCGTTCATGCCGGCAATGCCCCCGCCGACAACCAGGGCTCTCACCGTTACGGGAATACTCTTCTCGTGAAGTGGCCTCAAACGTTCTACCCTGGCCGCGGCCATCCTGACAAGATCCTTTGCCTTTTCGGTGGCTTTTTCAGGCTCGTGGAAGTGCATCCAGGACCCCTGGTTCCTGATGTTGGCCATTTCAAAGAGATACTTGTTCAAACCGCTCTTTTCAATGGTGTCCATGAAAATATCTTCATGGGTCTTGGGGGTGCATGAGGCCACCACCACCCGGTTGAGTCGATGTTCATCGATCTTTTCTTTGATGATATCCTGGGTATCCTGGGAACAGGTAAACAGGTTCACACCGGTGTAAACCACATTGGGAAGGGTTTCGCTGTACTCAACAACGGCATCCACATCCACCACACCGGCGATGTTGATGCCGCACTTGCAGACAAAAATCCCGATTCTGGGCTCTTCGTCTGCCACATCCCTCTCTTCGGTCGTTTCAACACTTCTGGTGCAGGTATCCCTCGCATCGGCAAGGTTCATGCCGGCGGCACAGGCTGCTCCGCTGGCCTCGGTAACCGAAGAGGGGATATCCTTGGGGCCCTGGAGAACCCCCGAGACAAACACCCCGGGCCGGGAAGTGGCCAGGGGAGAAAAACAGGAGGTTCTGGCAAAATTGTAGTGATTCAGTTCCACCCCGATGGTTTCGGCAAGGTCAACGGTGGACCGGGGAATCTCCAGCCCCACGGAAAGAACCACCATGTCAAAGATCTCTTTTTCGATGGTGCCATCTTCGGTCACATAGTTGAGAATCAGATTGCCGGTCTCTCTCTCCTCGGTGACACTGTGGACCCGTGCCTTGACAAACCGGACATTCTCCTCATCCCTGGCCCGGAGGTAGTACTTCTCGTAATCCTTGCCAAAAGAGCGGATATCCATGTTGAAGATGGCGCAGTCAAGGTCATGTTCGGAATGTTCTTTGGCGATCATGGCATCCTTGATGGCGTACATGCAGCAGACAGACGAGCAGTAGCCGTTGCCGCACCGGTTGGTGTCCCTGGACCCGATGCACTGAAGCCAGGCGATCTTTTCCGGCTCTTTCTTGTCCGAAAGGCGTTCCAGGTGGCCCATGGTAGGACCGCCGGCACTGAGGAGGCGCTCGAACTCCAGACTTGTCATGACATTGGGCGACCGCTTGTACATGTAGGTATCATCCAGCAAAGACGGATCATAGGGTCGGCTGCCCGTTGCCAGGATCAGCGAGCCAACGCTGAGATTCCTCTCCCTGGCCGTCATGGTGTGATCGATGGCCCCGGCCAGGCAGGCGGTTACGCACTGGTAGCACTCGGAGCAGATACCGCAGGAGAGGCACCTCTGGCTCTCCTCTCTGATCTGCTCCAGGGACAGGGTTGCGGTGACTTCGTTAAAATTCTTTTCCCGCTTTTCAACCTCCAGGCGCTTGGGAACAGACCTCTTTTTTACCGGTTCTCCTTCAACGACCGGTTTTTCAAACTCAAAGATCTTTTCCCGGTTCAAAGCCAAATCCTCGTTGTTGAGGAAGCGGTGGATGCTCTCTGCCGCCTCTTTGCCGCAGGCAACGGCATCCACAACGGATTTGGGGCCGTAAAAGGCATCCCCCCCGGCAAACACCCAGGGAATCGGGGTCTGGAAGGTTACCGGATCGGCTTCAAGGCCGCCCCTGGCCGTCACACCAACCCCTTCCTGGTCGGCATACTCCAGCTCTCCCATCTGGCCGATGGCCACAATCACATAATCCGCATCAAGGACGGTCAGATCCTCTTCGTCATAGGAAGGGGAGAATCGCCCCTGTTCGTCAAACACGGCCTTACAG
>JAWOGI010000291.1:0-4822 GCA_046496975.1 Desulfobacteraceae bacterium
TCCGGTCGAATCTTTGGGTCAGTGATCATAGGTCGGTTTTATGTCCAAGGCCACAAAACTATTGTCATTTTATTACAATTTTGATTTTATGTAAAGCAGTCATGGAATGTGACATCAATCGGCTACCCGGCGCTAAAGAGGAAGGGCTCTGGGAACACGGCTGCCGGGATTACACGACTTTCATATAAAAAAATTGGATTTGAGTCGGGGAAAACGGTTTTTTGGGGGTGACGGTTCGGATAAAACGGGAAATTATGATAAAATGAGACTGCTTTTTGTTGAGGATGATACCAAGATTGCCGATTTTGTATTAAAGGGACTTCGGTCAGCGGGGTTTGCCGTTGACCACGCCCTTGACGGTGAAGATGGGGTGCACATGGGCCTTTTAGAAACCTATGACACCATGATTGTGGATGTCATGCTGCCAAAACTCGACGGTATTGCCGTGATACAGCGGCTGAGGAGTGAAAAGATCAATACTCCGGTGATCGTTTTAAGTGCCAGAGACAGGGTTGCCGACAGGGTCAGGGGACTTGAGGCAGGGGCCGATGACTACCTGACCAAACCCTTTTCCTTTTCTGAGCTTCTGGCCAGGGTCCAGGCCCTTATCCGGCGGGCAGGGGGGAATACCGAGCCGTCATCCCTCTCCTACAAGGGGCTTTTTCTGGACCTGTTCAAGCGTGAAGTCCAACGGGACGGCCGGGTGATCGATCTTCAGCCCCTGGAGTTTTCCCTTCTGGAATATTTGATGAGGAACAGGGAGCGGGTGGTCTCCAAAACCATGATCATGGAGCATGTGTGGAACTACCATTTCGATCCCATGACAAATGTCGTGGAGGCCAGGGTCTGCCGGCTGCGGGAGAAGATCGATAAAGGGTTTGATTCCAAATTGATCCATACCATCAGGGGCGCCGGGTATGTGCTGCGGAAAGACCCTTGAAACTGACTTTTCTGCGATCCCTGGCCTTCAGGCTGACCCTGTGGTATGCGGGCATATTTTCCCTCTCATCGTGCATCGCATTTGTGTTCTTCTATCTGCTTGTCTCCCAGACCATTTTACAGCGCATTGACCAGGACCTCCGGGACAAGGCCGGCACCTTTTCCGCTGTCCTTTCTGACAAGGGAATTGCCGGTGTGAAAAACCTCGCTGTTATGGAGGCAAGGGCTGCAGGGGAAAAAAAGATTTTTTTCAGGCTGCTCTACCCCGACGGTGAGGTGTTTGCCTCCTCCCACATGGCCTATTGGCAGCAGATCCGGGTGGAGAAAGAGGCCGTGGACCGGCTTCTCAAAAATGGAGGGGCGATTTTTAAAACCGTGGACATCGGTCCTTCGGGGCAAAAGGTCAGGGTGCTTTACCACTATGCCGGCAGAGGGGTGCTGCTCCAGACCGGTCTTTCCATGGAAACCTATGCCCATTTTTTTGCCGCCTTTAAAAAGGTGTTCGGGGTTACCATGGCCATTGTTGTCTTTTTATCCGCCCTGTTCGGATGGTTCATGGCGGTAAAGGCCCTGTCAGGGGTCGCACGGATCACGGAAACGGCAGAGCGGATTTCAGGCCAGACCCTGTCTGCCAGGGTGCCTGAGACAGGCACCAATGACGAGCTGGACTGCCTTGCCAGAACCTTTAACAAGATGCTCAACAGGATCGAACGGCTGGTCAAAAGCATTGTGGAGATGAGTGACAACATTGCCCATGACCTCAAGAGCCCCATCACAAGGATCAGGGGGGCTGCCGAAATCACCCTGGTGGAAAAGGCCGATACAGACGAGTACCAGGCAATGGCCGCCTCTACCATTGAAGAGGCAGACCGGCTCCTTGACATGATCAATACCATGCTGGTCATCTCCAGGACCGAGGCCGGTGCCGGCGACTATTCCTTTGAACAGACGGACATCTCGGCCCTGGTATCCAGCGCCTGCGACCTGTTTTTGCCCGTTGCCCAGGACAGGCAGATCGATTTTCAGTGCACCATTGACCAGGAGGTGAAAGTTGAGGCAGACAGGGGCATGATCCAGAGGGCCGTGTCCAACCTCATTGACAATGCGTTGAAATACACGTCTTCCGGGGGCAGGGTTTCCGTGGCAGTGAAACACAAGGAGCGGGCAGATGTTTTCATTGAGGTGTCGGACACGGGCAGGGGGATTGATCCCGGTGACCGTGAAAGGATATTTGAAAGGTTCTTCAGGTGTGATCCGGCCAGGGGAGAGGGGGGGACAGGCCTTGGCCTGAGCCTTGCCAGGGCCGTGGTCAGGGAACATGGCGGTGATGTGATTGTAAAAAGCACTTTGGGCCATGGCAGTCTGTTTGTGATGACCCTTCCCTGTCCGGAATTTTATTGACCATCCATTGACCATCCAAGGATGCCATCTATTTTAAAAGGACATGGCTTTGAAATTCAAAGATTTTTTTTTACAAAAACTCAACACACTCCCCGTTGGAAATGACATCGCTTCCATACGGATCTTTCTTCTGGATTCCGTTGTCGGGGTTTTTTCCATTTTCGGAGCACTGGCCGTTGTCATGGGAGGGGTTGAAGTTTACCTCCAGGAAAAACCGGAAGTCATGCTGGTCTATATCGCGGTGTATCTGCCGTTTTTGTGCTGCTGGGTTTTCCGGAAGAAAATTTCTTTTTCCTGGCGTGCAGGGGTGATACTGCTGGATCTCTATGTTTTTTCCCTGCTGGTTCTGGCCGGAGTGGGGTTGAGCGGAGCGGGAATTCACCTTTTGATGCTTTTTACTGTGTTGACAACGACCTTTGTTGGTATCAAAGGAGGGCTTGTATCTGTCGGTATGAGTGTTGCTGCCATCCTGGCAACGGGAACCTGCATGGTTACAGGGGTGCTTTCCATTGACATGGTTGCAATGACCAGCTCCACACGCATTGAGGCCTGGTTCACGGCTGCTGTGCTCTATCTGATCATTGGCGGGGGGATGGTTGTCTGCCCGGGACTTCTCCAGAGCCGGCTGCAGAAAACCCTGGGGGTTATTCAAAAGAGAACCGCAGAGATTAATAATTCCAACAGCCGTCTGAAACAAGCGCTGAAAGAGAGAAAGGAGATGGAGGGCCGGCTTGTCAGGGCCGAAAAAATGGAGGCCATGGGACTTCTTGCCGGCGGTGTGGCCCACGATCTTAACAATATTTTAACCGGGGTGATCACCTATCCGGAACTGCTGCTTTTAAACATGTCAAAGGAGGATGATCTCTACGAACCCCTCAAGGTCATTAAATCTTCAGGAGAGAAGGCGGCAGCCATTGTCCGGGATTTGTTGACCCTTTCGCGAAGGGGGGTAAATGTCAAGGAGACCTTGAATCTGAACCTGATCCTGGAAGACTGTTTCCAGAGCCCTGAGTGCGACAAACTGTTCCAGTTTCATCCCGATGTTGCCGTTACCATGGATCTTGACCCGGAACTTGCCAATATATCAGGTTCCACGGTTCACGTTTCCAATGTGGTGATGAATCTCATCTCCAATGCCGCTGAAGCCATGGCTGACGGTGGAAAACTCCACGTGGCAACCCGGAATCTCGTTGTGGAGACTCCCGTTGAAGGGTATGAACAGATCCCTGAAAATGACTACGTGGTGCTGACGGTCAAGGATACCGGCCATGGGATTTCAGCAGGTGATTTTGGCAGGATTTTTGAGCCGTTTTACACCAAGAAAAAAATGGGCAGAAGCGGCACCGGCCTTGGCATGGCCATTGTGTATGGATCGGTAAAAGACCACAACGGGTACATTGATGTGAAAACCGAGCAAGAAAAGGGAACCGAGTTCACCCTGTACTTTCCCCGGACAGCAGCCCCCCTTGCCGGTGAAGATATAAAAGATGACTGGCAGGTCTTCAGGGGAAAAAACGAGACCGTGCTGTTCGTGGATGATGTAAAAGAGCAGCGGGACCTTGGGGCAAGGATACTCAAAGACCTGGATTATCGTCCTGTCTGTTTCGACAGTGGTGAAAAGGCCGTTGAATTCTGTAACGGCGAGACCCCCGATATTATAATTGTTGATATGATAATGGATCCGGGTATTGACGGGTATGAAACCCTGAAAAGAATCCGCACGGTTCATCCAGATCTTCCTGCCATCATCCTGAGCGGGTACGCAAAAACAAACCAGGTCAAATCCTCGCTGAACCTGGGACAGGCTGTTTTTCTGAAAAAACCCTACAAAATAGAATCCCTTGCCAGGGCAGTCCGTCAGGCCCTTGACGGGCAATAGCCCAGTAGGTGGCATCTCCTCGGGCTGCCCGCTTCCTTTAGGAGATGTTTCTTCTCTGGGATCAAGGCCGATTTTTTGTTCAATATTACCAAATTGTAATGTTCAGATCATTTAAATGTTATTTTTCTGTATTATACTGTTTTTAATTGTAAAAGAAGCACCACAGGGTTGGCCGGCCAAACTTCCCTTTTTTGCGGGAATTGCCCATGCTGTGAACAAAGTTGTTGCCGGCAAAATTATTAACAGCTCAATCTTCCAATTTTCAGGTTGAGTAAACAACGACGGGGCCTGGTCATAACATCGGCCACTCTTCCTTTTGGCGGGCCAACGGGGTCAGGCTTTTGTTATTGACGTTATCGGACAGAAAAGCATAATCAAACCATAAAGCACACGATAATGTTAATAACGAAAGCCTGACCCCACACCAGAACGGCCGATGTTATGACCAGGCCCCAACGACAAAACCGGTTCAGCCGGTAAAGGAGTTTAGTGATGCAGATTGGAAAAAAAATCAAGATTTTGTCTATTCTATGGGTTGCTTTTTTCTTTGTTTCAGGTTTATCTTTTTCTGCAGGAGCTTCAACAGCAAGTTCTTCTCCTGTG
>JAWOGI010000316.1:0-4289 GCA_046496975.1 Desulfobacteraceae bacterium
TGCATGCCGCCGCAGGCACCACCAACAGCAGTGCTGAAAAAATCAATGTTTCCGCCGATGATCTCAAGACCCTTTCCCGGAAAATCCAGACCATCATGGACCAGTTCAAAATTTAAATCCGGGGTGGGGTCAGGCTTCGGTTATTAAGGTTTTGCAGACAAAACCTTAATAACCGAAGCCTGACCCCATTCATTAAATCTTGAACCGGGAGATGAGTTGGTTAAGGCCACTGGAGAGGGATGCCAGCTCCCGGGCCTGGTTGCCCACCTCCTGGATGCCCTGGCTGGACGTTTTAACGGCCTGGTTGGTCTGGGTGGCATAGGTTAAAACCTTTTCCGTTCCCGAAGCGGCCATGGCGGCATCCTTTGCAATGAGCTTTGACCCGTGGGAGACCTGATCAATGCTGGTGGCAATCTCGCTGACAGCCCGGATGGTCTCATCGGCATTGTCGTTGAGCTCTTCGGCCGACCCGGCGGTTGCGCTGATGCTCCTGGAGATCTCGTTGATGGTGGCGGTCTGCTCTTCAACAGCAGAGGCAATGGTTCCCATGATAACATTGATCTGATTGATCACATCAACAATGGATTCGATGGCCTCCACGGCATCACTGGTGTTGCTCTGCATTCCCTGGATCTCCTCGCGTATCTCCAGGGTTGCGTTGGAGGTCTGCTTGGCAAGCTCTTTGACCTCGTTGGCCACCACGGCAAACCCCTTGCCGGCCTCCCCTGCCCCTGCCGCCTCGATGGCGGCGTTCAAAGCCAGCAGATTTGTCTGGGAGGCGATCCCGCTTATCAGGGAGACAACCTTTTCGATATCCTCCGCCGACTTGCCAAGCTTGTCCACAATGGACGAGGTGGCTGCGGCCTGGCTGGAGGCCTTGTCTGTAATCGAAGCCCCTTTGCCGGAATTGCTGGCGACCTCGTTCAAAGAGCCGTACATCTCTTCGATGGCAGAGGCCACAGAAGTGGTGGCTTCGGACACCCTGCCGATCTCTGCTCCCACGGCGGTGACGTTGTTTGACACTTCACTGGATGAACCGGCAATGGCAGTGATCTGGGCATTGATCTCCTCAGACGACGACGCGATGCTCCTGATATTTTCAGATGTATTGCCCGTCTCCCGGGTGGTGTTGTCAGACAGCTCTTCCATACTGGACGATGAGGTCGAAAGATCGTTGGAAATCTCTGTCAAATTGGCCGAGGAATCCGATATGGTGCGTGAGGTTTCACCGAGCTTTTCCATGAGCTGGCGAAGCTTTTCCGCCATCTTGTCCATGGCCCCGGCTGTGACACCGATCTCGTCGGAGGAGGTGTACGGCATCTCAGCGTTGAGGTTTCCCGAGCCGACCTCTTCGGCAAAACTGGCACACAGGGTAAGGGGTTTCAGCATTTTACCCATGAACAGCCACAGAATGAAAATGGAAATCACCAGGGCTGCCGTTGAAATAATACCTGTTTTAACGAGGATACTCTTTTTCTGGGACAGAACAAAACCTGCAATGATCCCGGCGGCATCTGCCACGCCCCTTGAATTTTCCCGGGCCACCGATGCAATATTTGTTTTGATCTGATCGGTAACCGCCGAGGACTGGGCTGCCAGCACTTCCCTTATCTGTTTTTTGGCCCTTTTGATCTGGGTTTGAAACGCCCCTGACAACAGGTCCAGCTCTTTTCTGATCTCCTCCCTGCTGATGCAGAGGATGATGGAACCGAGATTCTTGCCGTAAAACTCGATGGGCTCTTTTTTTATCAAAACATCCCCGGCTTTGCCAGAACCGTCAAGCAGTCGTTCAATGCCTGTTTCTCCTTTCCCCTCGTTTAAAAATTCCCTGACTTTCGTGTCTGACGGGTTGACATACCCGGGATAGGGCTCGCCATCCGGATCCACAAACAGGGTAAACAGAATGGACTCTGTGTTGCTTGCGGCCTTGCTGTATTTCACCAGATCATTGAAATTTTCATCGACAATAATGGCCGGGGTAACGCTTTTCAGCAGATCGATGATGGCCTTTGCCTCGGACTCCAGCAGGTTCTCCATCCCGCGCTTTACATGGTTTTCCATCCTTGCAAGATCGCTTCTGGAAAGCTGCAGCAGCTTTTCCACAGCCTGGTTCTCCATCTCGGCAAGCTGATCGTTGACGGATTCTTTCATGCTGTTTAAAAAGCCGTGGGATGTGTCACCGGTTTTTTCCAGGGTAGAGGAGATCTCCTCTTCCATGGCTGCTGAAACCTTCTGCTGAATGGTGATCACCGAAAAGAGGATCCCTGAAAAAGACAAGAGAAATACCAACAAAACAACCATTAACAATTTAAATTTAATACTGACGCCAATCCTTGAAAGCATTATTTTCCTCCTGGTTTTTCTTTTGCTTTTTTTACATACAATCTGGCATTCTTATAGCCGAGCATCTGAAATTTATCGGAACAGTCGCTGATCGTCTCACCGGATCCAAGGACAAGGAGCCCCCCCGGTGCCATCCGCTGGAAAATTTTCTCAACAACAGCCCTTTTAAAGTCATCGGAAAAATAGATCATCACATTTCTCAGCATGACAAGATCAAACCCCTTCCACTGGACGGGCAGAGGCTCCTGGAGATTAAAAACGGCAAAATCGGTCATCTCTTTTACCGTCTCTTTCACCATCCAGCCTTGGTTCTGCCGGATGAAATAACGGCAGAGATGCTCTTCTGACAACCCCCGTTTTATCTCGTTCTCGGTGTAAACACCGGACTTTGCCCTGTCGATTGCCCTTTGCGAAATATCCGTTGCCAGAATGGAAAGGCAGGTTTCAATCTTTTTTTCCCACCGGTGGCCCCTCTGGTAGTCCAGACCGGCCATGGCGATGGAACAGGCCTCCTGGCCGGTGGAAGAGGCGGCAGACCACACCTTTATTTTCTTTCTTTTCCCTGATTTCAGCTGGTCAACCATCAGGGGAAAAAAGACATCCTCAAGGTATTCAAAGGGAGAGGAGTCCCTAAACCAGTATGTCTCCTGGGTGGTCATGGCTTCCACAACCTGTTCGGCGAGGGCCTTTGCCCCGGGTCCATTGAGCAGTCTTCTGGCCAGTTGGCCAAAGGAGGTACACCCAGCCCTTGCCGCTGTCAAAGAGAGCCTGTTCTCGATCAGGTATTTTTTATTGTCATCCAGACAGATACCGCTCTTGTCCAGAATGATCTTTCTTAAAAGATTGAACTCATCCTCTGAAACCTTGATGGTCAATGCAGCTCCCCTTTTTTTACGGCTGATACGATTCTCAAGGCGAGGCAATCAATGGCCAGGCTCTCATCTGAAAGCCCGGCACTCTCCACGGCCCTTGGCATACCGTAAATGACACAGGTTTCAGCACTCTGGGAAAAGCAGAGGCACCCTTTCTCTTTCATGGCCTGCACCCCTTTTCTGCCGTCATCCCCCATTCCCGTCAACACCACAGCCAGGATACCGCCGTTGTACGATCCGGCAACGGACCTGAAGAGAAAATCCGCAGCAGGCCGTACACTGTTTTCAGGGGGGTCATCGGAAAGGGTGATGAAGCGTCTCTTGTCACCATCTTCGGCTGTGACCCCCATGTGCCGTCCCCCCGGGGCAATATACACCCGTGAATCGAAGATCTGTTCCCCCTCCTCTGCCTCACAGACGGTGATGGCTGATCTGGCATCAAGACTTCGTGCAAAAGAACCGGTCATGTGGGAGGGCATATGCTGGACAACGAGGACGGGCACACCGAGGTCCAACGGCAGCCTGGGGACGATCTCCATGAGGGCGCGCGGACCTCCTGTGGAAGAGGCGATCACCACCACATTCACCCGGGTGATCCGGGCAGCTGTTTTTTGAAACGCCGTTCTTGAGCAGGGGTCAGTGCCCGTTTTGTTCTCTTCTGCCCTGTTGTTCCTGTCCGAAATAGAAACACGATCCTGCCTGGCTTCTCCTGCTTTTCTGCCTGAAAATGATTTTCTGCTCTTGAGAAGACC
Source organism: Desulfobacteraceae bacterium (assembly GCA_046496975.1). GTDB lineage: Bacteria > Desulfobacterota > Desulfobacteria > Desulfobacterales > Desulfobacteraceae > DATFJZ01. The sequence goes on from JAWOGI010000316.1 coordinate 3,968, forward strand.
GGCAATGGTAATCAGCTGAAGCCTGAAATCGTTGTAAGACGCCGGTCTGGTTTTGCCGGGTTTGGTGATGCAGCAGTGCACCCCCTTTTCCAGGGCCTTGACGGCCAGATCCGGATCTGACCGTTTCGGGTCGGAAACCACAACGATCCTGGTGTCAGCATGAACCTGCCTGATGGTATCAATGAGATCAACACCGCCCATCTCTTCGGAATCAATGTCCAGGATCACAAGATCCAGGGAGTGGTGTTTCAGCTTGACCTTGAGCATGCCCATGGAGCGCACCCCGCCGACAACAGCCACATCAGGTATGGACCTGGCAGCG